>NZ_RHNQ01000072.1 GCF_003946275.1 Loigolactobacillus backii | reverse complement strand
CTTTCAACTAAAAATTGAACTGGCAATTTTAGTCTATAATTTAGGATTTTTTAATTTTGTGACGAACTAGCACCACGCGTATTGGTCGTATTTATTATTCTATACTTTAGGAAGTGTTAATATGGCTAAGAAAAATGTTGTCGTTGTAGGTGCTGGCTTTGCCGGCGTTGCTGCAACGAGACGCTTAGCAAAACGATTCAAGAAGAATGCCGACGTACAAATCACACTGATTGACCGCCATTCTTACATGACGTATATGACTGAGTTGCATGAAGTTGCAACCGATCGTGTACCAAAAGAAGCAGTCCAGTACGACCTCGGCCGCTTGTTTGCACATAGAAAGAACGTTTCACTCGTGACTGATAACGTTACTAACGTTGATCACGATAAGAACGTTGTTACAACAGAACACGGTTCATACTCATTTGATTACCTTATTTTGGCAATGGGTGCCGAACCAAATGATTTCGGTACACCTGGCGTTAAGAAATATGGCCATATGCTCTGGTCATTGGAAGACGCAGTTGCCTTAAAGGAGCATTTTGAAAAATCTGTTGCTCAAGGTGCAATTGAACATGATCCGGCCAAACGTAAGGCATTGTTAACCTTCGTTGTCGTTGGTGGTGGTGCCACTGGTGTTGAAACAATGGGTGAATTAATTGATTGGCGCCCTATTTTGGCCAAAGAAAACCATCTTGATCCAAAAGAAATCACTTTAATTTTGGATGAAGCTGTTCCAACGATTTTAAACATGTTTGATCGTCCTGACGCTGACCTTGCTTTGAAATATATGCAACGTAAAGGCGTCGACGTTAAGACTGCGGCTCCAATTACTGAAGTTAGCCCTGATGACATGACTTTGAAAGATGGCACCCATATTCCAACGAAGACGGTTGTTTGGACTGCTGGTTTGAAAGCTAATACTGATACTAGTGATTACAATATGGAAACTGGCCGTGCCGGTCGGTTAATCACCAACAAATATATGCAATCAAATCAATACAAGAACACTTATGTTGCCGGTGATTTATCGTTAAACACCAATGAAGGTGATCGCGGTACACCACAGCTTGTTGAAGCAGCTGAACAAACTGGTAATGCAGCGGCCGAAAGCATTGTTGCCGCTGTTAATGGCACAACACCAAAGGCTATGAAATCTAGCTATTCTGGTTCAGTCATTTCAATCGGTTCGCATTATAGTGTGGCCGTTGTCTTCAAGCACATTCATTTAAGTGGTTGGTTTGCAACAATCATGAAACATTTGATCAACTTACTTTACTTCATTGAAACCTTTGCTGGTTACTATCTCTACCAGTACAGTATGCATGAATTCTTCCGTAATCGTAATGGCCGGACACCATTCTGGGGTCACATTTCACGTTACGGTAACGTTTTATGGAGTGTTCCTTTACGAATCTTCTACGCCGCAATGTGGTTAGTTGATTGTTGGTCAAAGGTTCAAGGTTCAGGCTCTTGGTTTAGCGGCAAGTTACGGCTACCATTTACTTGGTTATATCCTAAGGTTGCTTCAGCCGCTACTAGTGGTGCTTCATCTGCTAGTTCTGCAGCCAAAAAGGTTGTTAGCAGTGTTGCCTCATCAACAACTACTGGTGCTTCACAGGCCGCTTCAACTGCTAAAACTGCTGTTAAGGCTGCTGCTTCTACAACACCTGCAACACCCAAAGAATTTTTCAGTTTATCATATGACTATGGTAAGCAACCAATGATGGTCTTCAAGCATTTACCAAAATGGTATGAAAGCATTACGAAGTTCTTCATGCCAAATAAATCAACTGCTTTATTTATGCAGGAATTTATGACCATTGTTGAAATTGGGATTGCATTTTGTATTCTCTTCGGTTTATTTACTTGGTTAGCTAACGCGGCCACTATTGGTTTAGTTGCTGTCTTCTGCCTTTCAGGTATGTTCTACTGGGTTAATATTTGGATGCCTTTCGTTGCCTTAGCCTTGATGAACGGTTCCGGACGATCATTTGGTTTAGATTACTGGGTTGTTCCGTGGTTACAAAAGCATTTGGGTCACTGGTGGTATGGCGATCTCAAACCGCTCTACAACGGTCCACAAAAATAGTATTAGTCAAGTAGTCATTGCAGGAAGAATGGTTCTAGGGTATTCTTTAGCCTAGGACCATTCTTTTTATGAAATGAAACTCAACGGGCTGGAAGTGGCGATTTGGCAAGTAAGAAACGAAATTTGTCGAAAAAATATTTAAATATGCTTAGACCTTGGGACATTATTATTATTGTGTTCCTGATTATCCTATCGTTTACACCATTGGCGATTTTTTCAATTCATGAACGAAATACTGCCGCCGCCAACATCCCAGTTAAAACGGCCGTTGTCAGTCATGATGGCAAACAAATTTACAAATTAAAACTAACTAACCACCGCGGAACAACAACTTATACCTACCGGGCCGCGAATGGTGATTATAATAAAATCGTATTTAAGAATGATAAGGTTGCCATCACTGATGCTAATTGTAGTGATCAAATTTGCGTAAAGCGTGGCTGGATAAGTAAATCTGGACAAACAATTGTCTGTCTTCCCCATAAATTACTGGTTGAGATCAAAACTAATCAGGGTTCAACAACTCAGGGCGGTTTGGTCACAGAATGATCGAGGTCAAAAAATGACACAACCTAAAATTGCAAAGTACGTTTATATCGCCCTTTTAGTCGCCCAGGGGGTCGTTATTGGTTTACTAGAACGAATGATTCCATTTCCTTTTTCATTCGCACCTGGCGCTAAACTAGGCTTGGCCAACTTAATCACTATCGTTTCATTATTCACCATGTCATTTAATGATAGTTTTCTATTACTATGGATGCGGCTCATTTTAACCGCAATATTAGGTGGCACTTTATCCACCTTTCTCTACAGTATAAGTGGTGCAATCTTCAGTTATTTTGGTATGTTGCTTGTAAAACAATTGGGACCAACACGCGTTAGTATTATTGGTATTTCAGCAACTGGTGGCCTACTTTATAACGTTGGGCAGTTACTAGTGGCTAGCCTAATTGCGCAAAGTTGGACGGTAATGCTCTACTTACCTGTGCTTTCGTTTATCGGAATTTTAGCGGGCGTTGCAATTGGCATTGCCGCAAATTATTTATTTGAACACGTTACAACGCTAAATTATTTAAAAGATAATTATCAACACCTAAAACAAACACGACGTCCCCACCAGAAACGGCAGCACCACTGCTTAAATACACACGCGCAAAAGGAGTCCCACTATGACGAAAATTAACCCCATGTGGCAGCAATACCCTGAACTGGTACCAAATTTAACTGCCGTACTAGCCTTAATGAAAAAACATATTCATACTGATGATCGAGCAGTTACTGAAGCAATTCTTGATATGATTAATTCCGGTGGCAAATTATTACGGCCAGCTTATTGTTTATTATTCAGTCAATTTAAGCCAGTCGACGATAAAAAAATGGTTGCGTTGGCCGCCTCAATTGAAACCCTGCACACTGCCACGCTAATTCATGATGACGTTGTCGATCGTGCACTAACAAGACGTAATATTGCAACTATCCAGGCCCGCTTTGGTCAGGATGTCGCGGTCTACGCCGGTGATTATCTATTTGTGATTTGTTTTCAACTATTAGCGAACCACACAAGTGACCTTCGCAGTATCCGTCAAAATGCCCAAGGTATGGAAAAAATTTTGAACGGCGAATTAAGCCAAAAGCGAATGCGCTACAATTATGAAATGACCATTGATGACTACCTTAAGCAAATCCAAGGTAAAACGGCCCAACTTTTTGGTTTAGCTTGTTTTGTTGGAGCTTATGAAAGTGGTAACAGCCTTAGCTTTTCCCGCCAATGTCAAAAGATTGGTCTTAACATTGGAATGGCTTTTCAGATCATGGATGACCTACTGGATTATAGCCAATCAACCGCCACACTTGGCAAGCCAGTATTAGAGGACGTTCGCCAGGGTGTCTACTCTGCGCCCCTACTATTAGCTCTAGATCAGCACCAAGGTGAATTTATTCCTTACCTTGAAAAACGGGCTAACATGACTGCGGCAGACATTGATGTTGTCACAAAATTAGTGACACAATATTCTGGACTTGAAAAGGCCCACGCTTTGGCCGCTAGTTACACGGACAAAGCATTGAAAGGCTTAAATAAATTACCTGATATACCGGCTAAAGCAAGCTTGTTACGCTTAACAAAACAATTGTTACAGCGCCAGTTCTAAAACTAAAACGACTAATGTGAAGCAAACTCAGGATTTGGCCCTTTTCCGATCTTGAGAATTCAACTTCACGTTAGTCGTTTTTAGTATCGTATGCCAAAAAGCGATCAACACCCTATTTCCGGTGTTGATCGCTTTTAGTTTAACTATGATTAAATTAATTAAATAAGATTGGTAGTCGGCCATAGCTAGAAAAAATTTTTTCTAACATTTTCTAGCTGATTTAGTGTAAACCATTTGAAAAGATAAATTCTGGACTCAACTACTTCCTTGATACAAATAGCGGCGTAATTTGGTCCGGCAACGCGCAATTGCACAATTTGCCTGACTTTCTGTACAGGCTATCTGCTTGGCGATCGCGGAAAGCTCAGTTGATTCTAGCACCAATAACATAACACGCTGCTCAAATTGCGATAAGCTCTGCCAATACTGCATTAAATCACAATTTATCGCCGCCCAATCACTAGGTAACGGCCGCAATAATGACTTTTTTAAGTAGGCATTTTCTAAATCAACCTGCTCTACTGGAATTTGTAACCGATCAACCTGCCGCTTTTGCGCCAACTGACGTCTAATTAAATTAATGATGTGGTGCTGTAATTGCATTTGATAAAAACGCCCAAAACTAAGGTGGCTGTTATGATCATACTGTTGCGCCGAATGATAACAAATAAGGCGCGCCTCTTGACACCAATCGTCATAGTCGTAAAGTCGTAAATAATAGCGGTGCTGTAAAGACTTTAATAATGGTAAATATTTTTGAAAGAGCCATTCTAAAGCGTCAGAATTGCCACTGGCGGCTACTCGAATAACATCGTCTAAGCTGGTCATAAGCATACCAGACGAACGAAAGCATGTCTTTAGAATAGCAATCGAGAAAGCGCTTCACAAGCGAACAGACGTTTAATTTGGCCAATTTTGGCCATTAATTCAGTAATAGTTAGACGCTATACTCACTACGAAACATAATCGCTAATTAGGCGCATCTAGAACCAACCTTAAAATAATTTATGCCAATATTTTCCTGACCAATTTAGTGTAATCGGGTTTGAAAAAACACCGTTACTCGACTCAGCTAGCAAGTATTTAGATTCATGTGTTCGAAATAAATGGCAACTCACCTTCATTATCAGTTGGCCTAAGCTAAAATTTGGTAAGTTCAAACCTTAGTTTTCCGTGCTCATTCTGCTTTATGGTCCGACAACTTGTCCCGTAACTTTTCCAAACGAAATAGCTGCTGGTTATTCCAGGGCGAGCGCCGGCGCAGTGCAACATCTTGATAGTGTTGGGCGTCCCGCAGAATTGCGGATTTGGTTTGTTGAATCACTTTCTTGAATTCTGGAGAAGAAATACGAATCGCACCCCGTGAGAAAACTGTCCATTGCTCAGCCTGATCACTGGTGACAACCGTAACTTGGGTCAAACGATTATTCAATTCACCAGCAATTTTTTCAATGTAACTATCGGCCGTTTGGTCTTCTTTGGTCCAAACGATTTCTAAGTTATACTGATCGTAACGCTGAGTAATTCCACGAACGTACATCGCATCAAAAACTATGATAATCCGTGCTTCTTCGTACTTACGGTACTCTGCCAACTGGGCCAATAATTGATCACGAGCATCCGCCAAATGATCGTCTTGTTTCAACTTAGCTAACTCAGGCCAATTGCCAATGACATTGTAGCCATCGACAATCAGAATTTCATGCATCATGACAGTTCACCAGCAACCTGTTTGACGTCAAATGCTCGGTAAAGCAACAACGCACTGGCCACACTGGCATTAAGGCTTTGAACGTGGCCAATCATTGGAATAGTAACAATTTCATCCATTTCTTTCTTTAGTAATGGCGAAATTCCCTTACCTTCGTTGCCAATGACAATCGTGATTGCCCCTTTCGCATTCCACTTACGGTAATCAGTGCCAGCCATATCCGTCCCAAATAACCACATTCCCCGCTGTTTCAATTCTTTAGCGGTATTAACCAAGTTGGTCGTCCGGACAACTGGAATGTGCTCAATTGCGCCAGTAGAAGTTTTGGCTACAGTACTAGTTAAACCGACTGCCCGGTGTTTTGGAATGATAATTCCGTGAACGCCAACTGCATCGGCCGTTCGCATAATGGAGCCTAAATTATGAGGATCCTCAATATTATCCAACATTAAGAAAAATGGCGGTTGTTTCTTTTCCTCTGCCTTTGCAAAAAGATCATCAATTGTGGCGTAGGCAAACGGCGAAATTGCTAAAACAACCCCCTGATGATTGCCCCGATCACTTAAAGTATCTAGTTTATTTTTAGGTGCCAACTGAACAGGAATGCGAAGATTCTTGGCCAATTTTTGTAGATCATAAAGCGCATCAGCCTTCATACCTTCTTGCAAAAATATTTTGTTAACCCGCTTGGCCCCTTCAGTTTTAAGTGTTTCGGCCGCAGCGTGCCGGCCGATAACAAAATCACTGGCGTCCGTTTGTGGCGTCCGTGTCGTTTTAGACGTTTGTTCTGGTTTCACGTGTTTTACCCCCTTCGACTTGTTGAATACACCAGCTAATTAATTGATCCTGGCGTTTCTTTTGTTCACTTAAGAAGAGGTAACCCATGACCGCTTCAAAGCCAGTTGAAATGCGGTAAGTAGTTACCCGCGTATTTTTGGCGTGAGTATGACTATTCGCGTTACGTCCACGTTTATAAAAAGTTAACTCTTCATCAGTTAGTTCTTTTTGTTCCAACATCAAACTAATCAAGGCCGCTTGTGCCTTGGCCGAAACGTAGTGGGTTGCCTGATGCTGTAAATGAGTTGGTTTAGTAAAACCAAGACTTAGCAAACGCCGCCGAATATATACTTCATAGATTGCATCCCCAACGTACGCTAAGGCAATCCCATTTAACTGATTATAGTCCGTTTGATTATCCATTATATCCTCCGCCAACGAGTTCCTTGCGCCGTATCTTCCAGCGCAATTCCTTGTTCTTTTAATTCATCACGTATTTCATCACTGCGCGCATAATCTTTGTTGGCCCGGGCTGTATTTCGATCCTTAATAAGTTGTTCTACCTCGGCATCTAATAAACCTACGGCCTTAAAATGCACACCAAAAATCTGCAGCCAAGAAGTAAACGCATCCCGTAACTGCATCAAGGTTACCTTAGTCACTTGATCCTGTTCAGCGTAAACATTTATTAATTTGGCCAATTCATAAACAGTCGTCATCCCATTTTGGACGTTAAAATCATCATCCATTTCGGTAATAAACTTAGTCTCTAACTCTTTGAGTTGTTTGGCCACCGACTGGGCCATATCGCCTTCAGTAGCGTCCTTGAAACGATAATTTAAATTATTGAAGGCGTTGCGCAGTTTGGTCAGATTATTAGCGGCCTCACTAACGGTGCTATCACTGTAACGAATCGGCCGCCGATATTGAGTTGTTGCCATAAAAAAGCGTAAAACTTGGGGGTCGACCTTTTGAATTAAATCATGAACGGTCACAAAATTTCCCAGCGACTTACTCATTTTTTCGTCATCGTCACCAATTGTTACAAACCCATTGTGCATCCAATAATTGGCAAATTTCTTGCCCGTTTTGGCCTCACTTTGGGCAATTTCATTTTCGTGGTGGGGGAATTCTAAATCCTGACCACCACCATGAATATCAATCGTCTCGCCTAAATACTTAGTAGCCATTACTGAACACTCAATGTGCCAGCCCGGACGACCCGCTCCCCAAGGTGATTGCCACGAAATCTCGTCAGTCTTTGCTGCTTTCCATAAAGCAAAATCGACTGGATCTTCCTTACGCGCGGTTTCTTCATCATTAACGTGTTCACTGGCACCTTGTTCTAACTCATCAATATTTTGATCAGAAAGCGCGCCGTAATGCTTAAATTTTCGTGCCCGGTAATAAACATCGCCGGCTGTTTCGTACGCATAGTCTTTAGCAATTAAGACTTCAATGAAAGCAATAATTGACTTAATATTTTCCGTTGCCCGTGGATGAAGAGTGGCCGGTTCAATATTTAACGCTTTAGTATCCTTCATAAAAGCAGCGATAAATTTATCCGCCAATTCCGGTACGGTGATCCCATCTTTCTTGGCCTGTTTAATCATTTTATCGTCCACATCGGTAAAATTAGAGACGTAATTAACTTTATAACCACGGTATTCAAAATAACGACGAATTGTATCAAAGGCAACCGCAGAACGAGCATTACCAATGTGAATGTAATTGTAAACGGTTGGCCCACAAACATACATATTAATTTGATGTGGTTGAATTGATTTAAAAATTTCTTTTTCACGCGTTAAAGTATTAAAAACTTTAATCATTTAGGTTGTTCCCCCTTTTAACGACTGCGTTAGCAATTAAAATAACTATACCCTTATCATACTAGGTGTCCTGCTTGATGCCAATTATTTCTCAGTCAGTGTTTGAAAATGTATTCAGATTCGGAATTCCATTCAGCAAACATGACCATAAAAAGGTTCTTTATGAACCTTGCTGCCAACCATTATTGTAAAGTGGTCGTCGGAAGGCCAATAGTCCTTTACTTTATAGAACCTTGGACCTCTGAACACTTGTTACTCGTGTTGACAAGTCACCTTTCAAAATAAATTCTCGCTAAATTAGCTAGAAAATCATTAGCAAAAAGCATCTCGTAGCAGCTCACCAAGCACATTTTTTAGTCTCTGTAATAAAGAATAAGAGGTTGGGATTTACCCCAACCTCTTATTCTTTGGCTCTATACTTTTTCCTGTTGATAGTTTACAAATGGTAAACTATTAACAGGATTTTTGTGCAGAAAAAGAGCTCAC
>NZ_RHNQ01000071.1 GCF_003946275.1 Loigolactobacillus backii | reverse complement strand
CGCGATTGAGAACCAGAATGATCCATTTTAATTTGAACAATATCCGGTTTATCCAATAAAAATCACCTCACCAATTATTTGATGAGGCAATCATAACTTGAATTAAATTATTTTTGAAGTCGGTCAGTTATTTACTGCTTACAATAATTCACGACCTGAATTACTTTTTTCAACACATTTATACTAAATTAGTCAAGAAATACCTAATAAAGCTATTTTCCAAACACTCCTGGGGTTAAACTACTCGTTTGTTTTGTAAAATAATATTTTTGTAAGAAAAAGGTTGTCCTGCCTTGACTTAATTCATGGAAGTTGTTATATTAATAATTGTGTTAGCACTCATAGATGCTAAGTGCTAAAGAAGAGGTGGTTAGAATGCTGACCAAGCGACAGTTACTTATCTTGAAAGAGATTGTTCGTTTGTATACTGAATATGGCCAGCCTGTCGGTTCGAAAAAGCTTCTTGAACAGTTGCCAATGCACGTCAGTTCTGCCACTGTCAGAAATGAAATGGTTCATTTAGAGGATATGGGGTTAATTGAAAAAACACACTTATCTTCCGGGCGCATTCCATCGATGAAAGGGTATCGTTATTACCTTGATCATTTAGTCGAGCCTAGCAGTGTAGACGCAAATGATATGGCAGTTATTGAAACATCCTTTGACCAAAGCTATCATGAGATTGATCAAATTGTTGCGCAGTCCGCTAAAATTCTATCAAGTTTGACTAGTTATACCGCAATTTCTTTAGGCCCAGAATTAAAGGAAGCACGTTTAACCGGTTTTCGTTTAGTACCACTGGACAATAACCAGGTGATGGCAATTTTAGTGACTGATAGCGGTGCGGTTGAAAACCAAATCTTTTCGATCCCTAATGGAATCGATAGTGATAGTTTAGAAAAGGTCATTCGAATTATAAACGATGAGTTGGTCGGCCTACCACTAACGAAAGTGATCAAAAAGCTGCATACAAGTATTCCGCAGCTTTTAACGCACTATATGATCACACCATCTGGCTTCTTAGATATTTTTGGTGGTGTTTTGAAGAAGGCGGCTCAAGAACGCTTTTACGTTGGTGGTAAGATGAATCTAATTAATACCAGCACCATTAAGGACGTTAACCAATTAAAATCACTTTACGCCATGATTGATAAAAACGATGATTTGGCTAAGCTACTAGGGGAACCAGCGGATCAGCCAATTGAAGTACGTTTAGGCGATGAAATGACGAATGACTTACTGAAAAATTTTAGTTTAATTACCGCAACTTATAATGTTAGTGAACATGGACGGGGTATGATTGCACTTTTAGGACCAACCAGTATGCCATATTCACGAATGATTGGGTTATTAGACGTTTTTCGTGAGGAACTAGCAAAAAAAATTACTGATTATTATGCTCACTTTGGGGATGAATAGTCACTGGAGGTGAATGATTTGGCTAATAAAAAGACACCATCTACGAAACAACCAGAATTTCCATCTGAAAAAAATTTAGATCAAGAAACTACAGCCGCAACTACTGAAAAGGTAGTTAAAGGTGATAAAAAAGAAGCTACCGTTAAAAAAGAAACGGTTAGTGATGATGCGAACGTAACCAAGCAACATGAATTGGATCAAGCTGAAATTAAAAAATTACAGGCCTTGGTTGCTAGTAATGAAGATAAATATCTTCGTGCCGAAGCAGAAATCCAGAATATGAATAATCGTTTTAAAAAAGAACGGGAGCAACTAGCAAAATATGATGGCCAAGATTTGGCTAAATCCGTTTTACCTGTTGTTGATAATTTAGAACGTGCTTTGGCAATTGATGTTTCGGATCCAATCGGACGGCAGTTAAAAAAGGGTATTCAAATGGTCTATGACCACCTAGAGAGTGCCTTAAAAGAGCACAACGTTACCGAAATTGAAACTGAAAATAGAACTTTTGATCCGACTATTCACCAAGCAGTTCAAACTGTGCCCGTGGAGAGTGATCAAAAACCTGAGACGATTGTTAAGGTTTTACAAAAGGGCTACTATTTAAAAGATCGCGTTTTGCGACCTGCTATGGTAGTAGTTGCACAATAAAAATAAATATTAAATAATAAAAGAGGTTATGAGTTATGGCAAAAGTTATTGGGATTGACCTTGGGACAACTAACTCTGCAGTTGCTGTTCTCGAAGGTAAAGAACCAAAGATTATTACAAATCCAGAAGGTAATCGGACAACACCATCTGTTGTCTCTTTCAAAAATGGTGAAACACAAGTTGGTGAGGTTGCAAAGCGCCAGGCGGTAACTAATCCAAACACAGTTGCTTCAATCAAGCGGCACATGGGTGAAGCAGGTTATAAAGTTGAAGTTGATGGTAAGTCTTACACACCTCAAGAAATTTCAGCGATGATTTTACAATACATCAAGAAATTCTCTGAAGATTACTTAGGTGAAGAAGTTAAGGATGCCGTTATTACAGTACCTGCTTACTTTAATGATAGTCAACGCCAAGCAACTAAGGATGCTGGTAAGATTGCCGGTCTTGATGTTAAGCGAATTATCAATGAACCAACTGCTTCCGCATTAGCTTACGGGCTTGATAAAGGTGATAAGGACGAAAAGATCTTAGTTTACGACCTTGGTGGTGGTACCTTTGATGTTTCTGTTCTAGAACTTGGCGATGGTGTTTTTGAAGTTCTCTCAACTAATGGTGATACGCGTTTAGGCGGGGATGACTTTGATCAAAAGATTATTGATTGGTTAGTTGATAGTTTCAAGGCTGATAATGGCATTGATTTGGCCAAGGATAAAATGGCCTTACAGCGTTTAAAGGATGCTGCTGAAAAGGCTAAAAAAGATTTATCTGGGGTTAACGAAGCACAAATCAGTTTACCATTTATTTCTGCTGGTGATGCTGGTCCATTACATTTGGAAAAGACATTAACGCGGGCTAAATTTGACGAAATGACGGCCGATCTTGTTGCTAAGACTAAAGGACCTTTTGATAATGCCTTAAAAGATGCTAAATTATCTACTGGTGATATTGATAAAGTTATCTTAAATGGTGGTTCAACTCGTATTCCTGCTGTTCAAGAAGCTGTTAAAAAGTGGACGGGTAAAGAACCTGATCATTCCATTAACCCTGATGAAGCAGTTGCCTTAGGTGCTGCAGTTCAAGGTGGTGTCATTACTGGTGATGTTAAAGATGTTGTTTTACTTGATGTTACACCACTATCACTTGGTATTGAAACCATGGGTGGTGTCTTCACTAAATTAATCGATCGTAACACAACTATTCCAACAAGTAAGTCACAAGTATTTTCAACGGCTGCTGATAATCAACCAGCTGTAGATATTCACGTCTTGCAGGGTGAACGTCCAATGGCAGCAGACGACAAGACACTTGGTCGCTTCCAGTTGGCAGATATTCCGTCAGCACCACGAGGTGTCCCTCAGATTGAAGTTAAATTTGATATCGATAAAAACGGGATTGTTAACGTATCTGCTAAAGATATGGGAACACAAAAAGAACAAAAGATTACCATTAAGAGTTCTTCTGGTTTATCTGATGAAGAAATCGAAAAGATGCAAAAAGAGGCTGAGGAAAATGCCGATGCCGATAAGAAGAAAAAAGAAGAAGTTGATTTACGTAATGACGTTGAACAACTTATCTTTACAACTGATAAGACATTGAAGGAGCTTAAGGGTAAGGTCACTGATGAAGAGATCAAGAAGGCCCAAGACGCTGAAGATGCTTTGAAGAAGGCACAAAAAGACGACAATTTGGATGATATGAAGACTAAACGTGATGATTTAAATAAAATTGTCCAAGATTTATCCGTTAAGATGTATGAACAAGCCGCCAAAGAACAACAGGCTAAAAGCGATGCCGGCCAAGGCAGTGATGCCAAAGGCGACAATAAGAGTGACGGCGATGGTGAAACAGTTGACGGTGACTTTGAAGAAGTCGATCCTGATAAGAAGAAAAAATAAATCTTGTTGTTGCGTACCTTAATGAGTAGCAGGAAGCCAGGGCCATTGCGGCTTTTGGCTTTTTGTTTAATTTATGGTATGCTTAATTCGATTTTCTGCAAAGAATATTATTGGTTTAATTTATTGTGTCTAAATTAACTTAGATGAGATTGGTGAGCAATAATTAAATCGTTATAAATTAGGAGGTTAAGCATGGCGGAAGAACAACGTGATCCCTATGAAGTTCTTGGGGTAGCAAAAGATGCGTCCCAGGATGAAATTAAACACGCCTACCGAAAGCTTTCAAAGAAGTATCATCCTGATCTTAATAAGGCGCCAGACGCTGAGGCAAAGTTTAAAGAAATATCGGCTGCGTATGAAGTTATTGGTGATCCTGATAAGCGGGCCCAATATGATCAGTATGGTGCCGCGGGTCCACAAGGTGGCTTTGGCGGCGGTGGCGGTCAAGGCTTTGGTGGTTTTGATACAGGCGGTCAGAGTTTTGGCGGTTTTGATGATATCTTTAGTCAATTCTTTGGTGGCGGTGGTGGCCAACAACAGTCTAACCCATCGGCACCTCGGCAAGGTTCTGATCTACAGTACCAAATGGATCTAAAGTTTGAGGAAGCCATTTTTGGTAAGGAAACAACAATTTCTTATACACGTGAGGCGATGTGTCATACTTGTAATGGGACTGGTGCGAAGCCTGGTACTTCACCAGTAACCTGTCATAAGTGTCATGGTGCTGGCTATATTCAAGTTACTCGTCAAACACCACTTGGCCGGATGCAAAGTCGTGAAGTTTGTGATGTTTGTCGCGGTACAGGTAAAGAAATTAAAGAAAAATGTGCAACTTGTCATGGCTCTGGTCACGAACAAGAACGTCACAGTGTTAAAGTTAAGGTTCCAGCTGGTGTCGAAGATGGTCAACAAATGCGTTTATCCGGACAAGGCGAAGCAGGAACAAATAGTGGCCCTTACGGTGATTTATTCATTGTTTTCCGAGTTGCACCAAGTGATAAATTCAAGCGTGATGGTGCCGAGATTTACATTGAAGTACCAATTAGTTTTGTGCAGGCTGCGTTAGGCGATGACTTACAAGTTGATACGGTCAACGGCAAGGTCAAGTTAAAGGTACCAGCCGGCACTCAAACTAACACAACGTTCCGTTTACGCGGTCAGGGTGCACCACGATTACGTGGTAATAGCAAAGGTGACGAACACGTTACGGTCAAGGTAATAACGCCTAAACACTTAAGTAATGAGCAAAAGAATGCATTGAAGACCTTTGCTGTTGCTAGTGGCGATGAAGTGAGTCAGACCGAAGGCAGTTTATTCGATAAGATTCGTGAGACTTTTACAGGCGATAAAAAGAAATAAGAAACGACTAAAGAGTGAGCATAATACTGGCAGTTGTATAAACTAGGTGATGATGACCTAGTTTCGCGGCTAGGTTGGCTTACTCTTTTTTGAGTTATTTCCAGTATAAATTGCGTCGTCTTAGTCGGCTTGTTATAATTTAAACTAGAAAGTAGGTTGACGAAATGGATGTTGAACAAATGCATCAGCGCCAAAAGAATATTCGTAATTTTTCAATTGTAGCGCATATTGATCACGGTAAATCAACACTGGCGGACCGAATCTTGGAGCTGACGCATACCGTGGCTAAGCGTGATATGGAAAATCAAATATTGGATACAATGGATTTAGAACGTGAGCGTGGCATTACAATTAAGTTAAACGCCGTTGAACTAGAATACCACGCAAAAAATGGTGAGAAATATATTTTTCATTTAATTGATACACCAGGACACGTTGATTTCTCTTATGAAGTTTCGCGTAGTTTGGCAGCCTGTGAGGGTGCAGTGTTAGTTGTTGATGCTGCTCAGGGTGTTGAAGCACAGACACTGGCTAACGTCTATTTAGCGATTGATAACGACCTTGAAATTATTCCGGTGATTAATAAGATTGATCTGCCTTCCGCCGATCCAGAACGAGTGCGATCTGAAATTGAAGACGATATTGGTATTGATGCCTCTGACGCAGTTTTAGCAAGTGCTAAAGAAGGTATTGGGATTGAAGATATTTTAGAGCACGTTGTTAGTGATGTACCGGCACCAAGTGGTGATGTTCAGAAACCCTTGAAGGCATTAATCTTTGATTCAGTTTATGATAATTATCGCGGCGTTGTGTTGAACGTTCGTATTTTTGACGGACTAGTTAAGCCAGGTGATACAATTCAACTGATGCAAGATGGTAAAACATTTGAAGTGACGGAAGTTGGTGTTATGTCGCCCAACGCTGTTTCGCGGGATCAATTAATGGTCGGGGATGTAGGTTACATTGCAGCCAGTATTAAGACCATTCAAGACACGCAAGTTGGTGATACTGTAACACTGGCCAACAATCCGGCCGCAACTGCTTTAAAGGGTTATCGAAAGATGAATCCGATGGTTTATTCAGGTTTATATCCAGTTGATACAGCGAAATATAACGATTTACGTGAATCCTTAGAAAAATTACAATTAAACGATGCTGCTTTAACTTTTGAACCAGAGACTTCTGAGGCATTAGGTTTTGGTTTTCGTTGTGGTTTTCTTGGTTTACTGCACATGGATGTTGTTCAGGAACGACTTGAGCGTGAATTTGGGATGGATTTAATTACCACAGCACCTTCAGTAACTTACCACATTAATTTAACCGATGGTACGCAGAAGATAGTTTCTAATCCCTCTGAGATGCCTGATCCAGCGGCAATTAAGTCAATCGAGGAGCCCTTTGTGCACGCCTCCATTATGGTGCCTAATGATTATGTTGGCGCCGTGATGGAGCTATCGCAAGATAAACGGGGAGAATTTGATACGATGGAGTACTTAGATAATAACCGAGTAAATGTTGTTTATCATTTACCGTTATCAGAAATTATCTATGACTTTTTTGATCGCTTAAAATCCAGCACAAAGGGTTATGCCTCCCTCGATTACGATATTGAAGGTTATCGTGAGAGTAAATTAGTTAAAATGGATATTCTATTAAACGGAGAATCAGTTGATGCGTTGAGTATTATTGTTCATCAAGATTTTGCCTTTGGACGCGGTAAAGAAATTGTTGATAAACTAAAAACAATTATCCCACGCCAACAATTTGAGGTGCCTATTCAGGCTGCTATTGGGAACAAAATTATTGCGCGGACCAACATTAAAGCTTTGCGCAAAAACGTTTTGGCCAAATGTTACGGTGGGGACGTTTCCCGAAAGCGCAAATTATTGGAGAAGCAAAAGCGTGGTAAAAAAAGGATGAAGCAAATTGGTTCAGTAGAGGTTCCCCAGGAAGCCTTCATGGCTGTTTTACAAACTGGTGAGGAAGAAACGCATAAAAAATAAGTCTTTCATGAAAGCTATGTTTCACAAAAGACCAATTTGCCAACATTTTGCCAACGTAAATTTTTAAATGTTGGCAAATTTGTTATTTATTGATTTAATTTTCTTTATTTTGCCAACATGGATTAATTATTGTTCTGAATTTTTTCCATGATGTTTGCCGTATTTTGTTTCATTTTACGAGTGACATGAGAATAGGTATCTAAAGTTGTGGAGATTCGAGAGTGACCCAATCGCTCTTGGATCTCTTTTGGTTTAGCACCGTTTTCTAGCAACATGGTTGCATGAGTGTGTCGTAAAGAATGAAAGTTAAATGGGAAGCCTAATTTATTTGAAATGTGTTCGGCTTTATATTTAATTGAATTAGGGGTAACAGGCTGGCCGTTTTCTTTAGTGCAGACAAAATTAGATTCATAATACAGCCGACCATATGAAACTCGATTTTCTAATTGATGCTTATGTTTAGTTTTTAATTCATCAATCAAAGTTTTACCAATCATAATTGTTCGATAACTGGCTGGAGTTTTAGGGGTATCCAAAATATAAGCTCCTTTAGCAGTTTGAACCATGTTCAACTCAACTGTAATTGTTCCTTCTTCTAAATTGACTTTATCCCATTGTAAGGCACAGACTTCACCGCGGCGTAATCCAGTATTAAATGAAATCACAAGTGGCATATGGAATGGATCAGAAAAGGGAGTGATGTCTAGTATTTTGTGATATTGCTCAAGGGTAATTATTTTAAGTTTCTCTCTAGCATTTGTTGGTGTAACTTTGTATTTTGGCATATCAACATAATTCATTGGATTGTCTTTAATGAATTGATAAGGGTAGACAGCCCTTTTAAACGCACCTTTTAAAACAGTAAAGATAATTTCAACGCTATGTTTGGCCAGTGGCCGTTTTGTTTTTTTATCAACGGTTAGCGACACTTTATCAATAAATTCTTGTAGATTATCTGGGCCAATTGTTCTCAGACGATATTTTCCTAGTTCTGGTTTAATATACTTTTGAATGATATTTTTATAGTTGTTTTGGGTATTAAGCTTAAGATTGCGCATTACATAGTGATTGTACCAATAATCGAAAAAGTCGGATACACTTAACTTCGTTAAACGATTTTCCATGCCGGCGCGTTCATAGTTATCTATTGCTTTACGTAGGGCATCATTTGCTTCTTTTTCAGAATTACCGCCAACGCGTTCAATCCTTTTACGTTGTCCATCAACAGGAGCGGCTTCAAATGAGTAATACCATTTGTCGCCGCGCTTTCTAACATTTCCTTCTGTCATCAATAAGACCTCCAATTCATACTTCAAGATAAAATATGAAATAATACGTACGTATGTTCCTTTTGTGCTATTATTAAAACGCAAAATCATTTAACGGATAACTTTGCGTTCTAAATAGTTGCTTGAAATTTATTTATTTAGTACACTCTCAAAACTTTGGTCGGGGATGAGAGTGTGTTTTGTGTTATATTAAAAAAAAGCTGGTGATCAAAATGAAAATTGTTGAACTAACTAATCAAGAGATAAAAACGTTAAGCCTTGCTTTAGAAACATTTTCTGATCAATACGATTTATTTGACTCACTAATTGATGAGAATGGAAATTATTACGACTATGACGACTCGGGTAAACGTACTGCAGAAACTTTCGAAGTAAAACAAGCAAATACTGTAGAATCAATCAAAAACAAACTTTACTTTTAATTACCTTGTGTTAAGTATTCCTTATACGTTAAATCCGGATGTTTTGCTTTCCATTCTTTGCTTAGCAGATAAATAGTAGAAAATAAGTTTCTTACACCTAGCATCATTGTCTGGCACTGGCTTACATTGGTGAATCCTGAATTGTAGTGTGATACTGAATTTCTTATTAAAAAATTTGATTTAATATAATTTTCGGCTCTATACTTTTTCCTGTTGATAGTTTACAAATGGTAAACTATTAACAGGATTTTTGTGCAGAAAAAGAGCTCAC
>NZ_RHNQ01000070.1 GCF_003946275.1 Loigolactobacillus backii | reverse complement strand
GGGGAAGTATACTCTCCTCACAATTAGAACTATCAATATTTTACGTATCACCTACTTGACTTCTGACCACAAGTCTTTTACTTAATAATTTTAGGATAGCATCATTTAACGCTTTCTTCAATCAAAGAGTAGCGATTTGCTATTTTAAAGTCGCCTTTGTTACACTTATTTATATTATAAAAAAAGGGTGACATTATGCTAGCAACAATGCAACTAACAGAGGCTGCGCTTAATAAAAGTGTCAATCATCAGGCAAATTTATTAACCCGCTTCATTGAAAGTATTCAATGGATCGATATTCTTAACAAAATTTTCGGTACAGTTTTAGAAATCATTCTATTTTCACTATTATTCTGGTTAATTAATAAAATAGCGCGGTTATTAATTGATCGCAGCTTCAATACTTATAAGGTTAACCGTAACATTAGTGAGGGCCGTTCCCAAACGATTTTTATTTTAGTTAATAATACCGTTAAATACGTAATCTTTTTTTTCTATCTCTACGCCGTTTTAAGTGTCCTTGGTGTGCCCGTTGGAACGTTGATTGCTAGCGCTGGTATTCTCAGTGTGGCACTTGGTCTAGGTGCACAAAACTTAGTAAAGGACATTCTTTCCGGCTTCTTTATTTTATTGGAGCAACAACTCGATGTAGGTGACCACGTGATCATTGGTAGTATTGAAGGTATCGTTACTGCACTCGGCTTGCGGGTTACCCAAGTTAAAAGCTTCGATGGTACTTTGAATTACATTCCCAATAGCAACATTAATATTGTTAGTAATCTTTCCCGTAACAACATGCGCGTTCAGCTTGATGTCCGACTTTTTCCAAAAACGGATTCAGAAAAAGTAACGGCTATTTTAAATAAGGTTAACCAAGAACTAACCCCCAAGTACCCTGACATTGAAAGTGGTCCCGATATTTTCGGAATTGTAGACCTTGGCAACGGTAATCTAGCCTTACGTGTTGTCCTTTACACTAAGAATGGTGCGCAGGGCCGCATCCAAAGCGATTACTTGGCGGCCTATATGCAAGCCTTAACCACGGCCGGAATTGAAGTACCTACTTCGCCATTGACGTTCAATCAAACCACCAAATAAGGTGACAATCCCCCTAGGAATTTCGTATACTTAGAGAAACGCTTGCAATTAAGCATAATAAGATCAAAAAATTGAGGGGGTCAGCTATGTTAAATGCAATTAAAGGTTTTTTTATTGGGTTAGCGCTCGTTATTCCTGGTCTGTCCGGTAGTATTTTTGCCGTTGTTGTCGGGCTTTACGAACCAATTATGGCCAAGATCAATCAATTAAGACGCCAACCACTTGCCAGTCTTCGTTTTCTAACCCCGATTGCCGTTGGTGCTCTAATCGGCATCATAGCGGCAACAAAGGGAGTTCTCTGGTTGACAGTCCAGTTTCCACTACCTAGTTACGCCCTATTTATTGGATTAATGCTAGGTCTAATTCCGTTTATGTGGCGCAAAGTTAAGCCGTTAAAATTTCATTGGTATCAGTTATTTTGGCCATTGATTGGTTTCGGCTTTATTTACGGATTAACGCAGTTGTCCACAAATAGTCAGGCCGAAAATCACATTGCCTTAGCCAGTCTAAATTCGCCAATGGCCTTTGGAACAATGCTGTTTGCTGGTTTCTTCGTTGTTGCCTTAATGATGATCCCCGGTATTTCAGGTGCTATTATGTTAATGGTTATCGGCCAATACGGTACAATTTACAACGCAATGGGCCAAGTCATTGATTTTTTCATCGCCCTTTTCAAGGCTGATTTCCACGCCGCAGCGTCCGTACTTAGTACAATTTTACTTTTGGTGCCATTTACAATTGGTGCCGTTCTAGGACTATTTATTATGGCCCGATTAATGACCTACTTACTAAAGAAATTTGAAGCGCAGATTTACGCCATCGTTTGGGGGGTCGTTTTGGCCGCCATTCTTATCTTGGTTCAACGCGGAATTACCCCTACTTGGCAATTTACAATTGGCAATTGTTTGATGGTATTAGTTGCCCTAATTGCCGGTGGTTTATTAACCTTTTTCTTCGATAAACCGCAAGAAAAAAAGGCAAGCTAAGTTTGCTTTAAGTCCAAAATGTTCTAGACTTAGATTGAATTCAAATTTGAAGGAGCTAATACTATGACAAAATCAATTATGGACCAGTATTCATTTCCTGACGGTTATAAAATGCCAATCGAAGGATTCGGTGTCTATAAGTTAGACGATCAGAAAATAATGAATGCGGCAATCAACCAGGCAATTGATTCTGGTTACCGTTTGTTTGATACCGCACAGGCCTACGCTAACGAGACAATGTTAGGTAAAGCGCTAAAACAGACTAACGTGCCCCGTAGTGAGTTATTTATTACCACTAAAGTTGCCGAAAAAAATCAGGGCTATGATGAAACGTTGGCCTCTTTTGACGATTCTTTGCAACGTCTAGACACTGATTACGTCGATCTACTCTTAGTTCACTGGCCAATTCACTCTAGTTTTTTTGCAACTTGGCGGGCGCTTGAGCACCTAAAACAAGAAGGAACGGTTCGTGAAATTGGTGTCTCTAATTTTCACCAAACTCACTTAGATTACCTAGCAACTCAAGCTAACGAAATGCCAGTTGTTAATCAAATTGAAAACCACCCTTACTTATCGCAGGAAGCGTTGGTCAGTTACGGGAAGACAAATCACATTATTACTCAGGCTTGGAGTCCCTTGGGCCGTGGAACTGTTTTAAAGGACCCGGTCATCGGACAATTGGCCACTAAATACGCTAAAACGCCAGCACAAATCATTTTACGCTGGCATTTACAACGGGGTCTATCTTTTATTCCTAAGTCAAAGAATCCGGCCCGCATTGCTCAAAATGCCGCGATTTACGACTTCACACTAAGTGATGTTGACATGACAAACCTCAATCAATTAAATAAAAATCAGCGAACTGGTGACGATCCAGAACTAGTTTATGAATTGGAGCACCAATACCATTAACCTACTTACGTTATCCCACTTCTCAGTACTAAAGTTTCGTCCGTTAAATATTTTGCCAAATAGATTGCAGATAACACTTAAATGGCATACATTAGATATAGATGAAAAAACTGTTAATTTAACTTAATGTTACCTAAAATCACATTTAAGAAAATTAGCGGTTATTTTTGTGACGATTAAAGGAGAAGCATGATGACAGACAGCAAAGATTACCGCTTTACCACTCGAACCACTAAACGTGATGAACAATATTTAATTGATTTTCTAAATATTCCTAAGTTAAGCGCCCAAGGAGAGCTTTATGAAGAGGCCGAATACTATGCTTACCGTGTTCTGGCTGATTATCTAATTCCACTAAAGGCACACCCAGAGAAAATTGCTGCATTAACGGCACAAGAACCAATTAACCAAGTTGTTAATGAGCAGTCGTTTTTATCCGTAATAACGGTTCCGCTAAATTTAGATCCGCATAAAATGCAGTCTCAGTTCATCATTCCACGAGATTCTGCCGAAAACGCCCACGCTGAAATCAATAAAATTACACGCTTAATTAATGAAGATTCATCGTTAAAGTAGTTAGAAGATAGAAATCAATTGGTTTGCTTAATTGCAATAACCAACTTGGTTTCTATTTTTTTGAACTATTTTCAGCAAAAATATAGACCGAATAAGTAACCTTATCCGGCCACCTATTCGATCTATATTTCTCCTTTAAACTTGCGCTAGCGCCTGGTCAAGATCAGCAATTAAATCATCAACGTTTTCAATCCCAATTGAAAGCCGAATCAGATCTGGTGTAATCCCGGCCTGCTTTAATTCCGCTTCACTTAACTGAGCGTGAGTTGTTGAAGCCGGATGAATCACTAATGAATGAGCATCACCAACATTGGCCAAAAGTGAGAACAGATTGAGCTTTTCAATAAAGTTTTTACCGGCCTTTTCACCGCCAGTTAAGCCAATCGTAAAGATTGAACCAACGCCATTTTTGAAATACTTATCTGCCAACGACTTATAAGGACTATCAGGTAATTCAGGGTAGTTAATCCAGGCCACTTTAGGATGGTTTTTTAAAAATTCAACGATCTTGCGACTATTACTTACGTGCCGCTCTACGCGCAGAGAGAGTGATTCCAGACCTTGAATTAATAAAAACGAGTTAAACGGACTAATTGCAGCACCTGTATCACGTAATGGTTGCGCACGTGCCTTAGTTGTAAACGTAGCCGGTGCAACATCCGTCCAAACTAGGCCATTATAGGCAGGATCAGGCGTGGTAAAACCAGGATAGCGACCACTAGCGGCATAATCAAACTTGCCATTCTCTACAATAACGCCACCCATTGAAGTACCGTGGCCGCCAATAAATTTAGTTGCCGAATGTACAACAACATCAGCACCGTGATCTAATGGTCGAACTAGGTATGGCGTCCCGAAAGTGTTGTCAACAATTAAAATTAAACCGTGTTTATGCGCAATTGCACCAATTGCTTCAAAATCAACTAAATTAATTCCAGGATTACCAATACTTTCAACGTACAGCGCTTTAGTGTGTTCGTTAATAGCCGCTTCAAAGTTAGCTGGTTCATCAGGATTAACAAAATGAGTGGTAATTCCAAGCCGTTTCAGTGTGACACTGAAAAGATCATAGGTTCCACCATAAATGGTACTTGCCGAAACAATCTCATCGCCCGTCTCAGCAACATTTAAAATTGCCGCCGTGATTGCTGCTGATCCAGTAGCCAGCGCAACACCAGCAGTTCCGTTTTCTAATGCCGCTACCCGTTTTTCCAGCACATCCGTTGTTGGGTTGGTTAACCGGGTATAAATGTTTCCTGCGTCCGTAAGTGCAAAACGGCCAGCAGCCTGTTTTGCGTCTTTAAAAACATAAGAGGTTGTTTGATAAATCGGAACGGCCCGAGCACCAGTTTCATCAACCGTTTGACCAGCCGTGACTTGTAATGTTTCAAATCTTAATTTTTTATCGCTCATTATTGTTCTCTCCTTTAAATTAGTGTGCAGTTTATTTTATTAATCAACTTAATTTAGAAATGATTTTATTTAAATGACTTGAACCAATTCTTTATCAATTGCTGACTTGCCGGTTGCCAACGATTGATAATTTTTTGTGTTGGATCGTTAGCGTAAAAATAATTTTCCGGTAATGTAATCGGAATCCCCGCCTTTAAGTCACGGCGGTACTCATTGGCTAATGTCTGGGTACTGTATTCTGGGTGTCCGGTCACAAAAGTTTGCCGGCCATCCCTGCTCTGAACGATCACGGGACCAACATCAGAATCATCCACCAATAAACGCAAATCCGGGTGCGCCAGAATATCGGCGGACTTTAATGTTGTGTTACGTGAATGTGGTAAATAAAAAGTCTCCGGTAATCCTTCAACTAATGGCGCCTGCTGCCGAACTTCATGCCCAAAAATACCAAATATTTTAGGCCGAACCGGATATTTTTTAATACCATAATCATGAAACAATCCTGCTTGCGCCGCCCAACAAATAAATAAGGTTTGCGAAACGTGTGTCTTTGACCAATCAACCAATTCACCAAATTCACGCCAGTAATCCACCAACGAAAAATCAAGTGTCTCGACTGGTGCTCCGGTAATAATTAATCCATCGTAATAACCTGCTTTAATTTGCGAGAAGGTGGCGTAACTTTCCTGTAAGTAAGGTAATGTGTCGGCCGACTTAAAGTGGTGCGTTTCCGGGTAAAGGAAAGTTAAGGCCAGATTATGATTCTGATCATTTAATAAATCGACAAATTGTCCCTCGGTTTCCAATTTATTTGGCATTAAATTCAACACCAGAATTGTTAACGTCTTCGCTTTAAAATCATTAGTCGTATTTAGTACCAACTGCTTACTTGAATCTTGCTCTACGGACATCATATGCTCGCCTCCATAAAATAAAAAAGCCTTCATCCCGTTACTTTAACGTAACAGGGACGAAAGCTTTCGCGTTACCACCCATATTTGCCTTGATTTCACAATCATGACCTTATCAGGTACATCTTACTGACTATACCTTTGCAAGTTATCGTTTGCAGACGGATAATTAGCACTGCTTACAGTACCAACTAACAAGCTCCAAGACCATCTTCACCAAATTTATTTTTACCCACTTTCACCAATCAGGGCTCGCTAACAAAAATAATTCAGCTACTCTTCTCTTCAACACTTTGAATTATTTAACTTGTTTCTAACAATAACACCATCATTTTCTAATGTCAAACCCATTTTCTTAATTTTATAATAATCCTTTAAACCACTAACCCTAATTGCTATCGTTAAAAAATCGGCTATAATAGAAACAGATTGCAGCAATAGGAGGAAGACATGGAAGAGACTGACACACCCTCGCGAATGGCACAGCGGCCACCAAAAAAAGGCCACCCATTCATTAAGATTCTATTACTCATTATTTCAATTATTCTAATTCTCAGTGGTATTTTTATCGTTAAATTTTACCACGATACCGGTAAGACAATTAAAGGTATGTACGCTAAGGATGGCATTCCAACGACAACCACTATTCAACAACACAAGCCCGTTAGTATTCTACTATTAGGGGCTGATACAGGAGCCGCCGGGCGAACTTACCGTGGTAACTCAGATACAATTATTCTCGCAACAATTAACCCAGATACTAAGAAAATGACTCTAAATTCTATTCCCCGTGACACGCTGGCAGAATTAAGTGGTTCAAAAAATAGTACTATGCAGAAAATCAATGCTGCCTATGATCTGGGTGGCTCTAAAATGGCCGTTAATAGCGTCCAGCACCTATTAAACGTTCCCGTTAGCTACTACATGACTATTAATATGGGCGCTCTTCAGACGCTAGTTGATGATGTCGGTGGTATTGACGTTAATATTCCGTTTTCCTTCACTAGTGTTTGGACTGGCGGCCAAAAGTTCAAAAAGGGAATGCACCACTTAAACGGTGAACAGGCACTTGCATACACTAGAATGCGCCATGAGGATCCGCGTGGTGATTATGGGCGGCAAATTCGGCAACAACAAGTCATTCGAGCAATTTTGAAAAAAGCCGCTACGCCAAAGATGCTGTTTGATTACGACAAGGTTTTAAAGGATTTAGAAAAGAATGTCCGCACCAATTTAACCTTTGCTCAAATCAAAACGCTTGCCCTCCACTACCGCGGGGCTACCGCCGATATAAAATCTGACCAACTTCAAGGCCAAGATGCCTGGATTACCGGCTCTTCCTACCAAGTTGCTTCAACTAAGGAATTAAATCGTTTATCGAAAAAAATCCGTAAAGAGCTTGGTCTTTCAGCAACAACCTTATCCAACGCGGAAACTTATCAAAATAGTATGAACCCAACTTTTGACGGCGTTAGTAACCAGTACTTTTACATCTATGGTAACTATAATCACACCGCTGAAACACAAACCACCGAAAAATAACGGCCGGAACAAAAGTCCCAGCTCCTTACTATTTTTCGAGTAATTACTCTAGAACGTGGGCCAAAACCGATTTTTGGTCCACACTCCTTTACTGAATCAATTAACGATCATCACGCTTCCATAAAAATGGTTTATCTAAACCTATATAGACACAAAAAAGATCACCCTTAGAATTGTCGAATTAGGACAATCCTAGAGTGATCTTTTATCTGCCTAAAGTACTCGTACACCAAATGATGGTTCGAAGTAACTAGAAATCGATTGTACTTGAACGTTTTCACCAGGTTGTGGTGCGGCAATGTACTGGTTACCACCAATATATAGCGCAACGTGATAAGTTGCCCCAGCAGCTCCCCAGAAGACCAAATCACCAGGTTGTAAAGCACTAATGGAAACCTTTTGACCGGCACTTTCTTGTGAAACTGTGTAAGCTGGTAAACTGATGCCTGCAGCTGAGAAGGCATAACTAGTTAAGCCAGAACAATCTAACCCAACATTGGCCGTATGACCACCCCAAACGTAAGGAACACCAATTTGTGACTGCGCAGCTGCAATTACCTTTTGAACTGCTGATTGATCAGTTGTTGTGCTTGCAGTACTAGCAGCACTTTGACTTGGTGTAGTCGAAACTGGTGTCGTACTAGCCTGGCTACTTTGTGTTGTCTGAACTGTGTTAGTTGCTTCAGTTGCAGCACTTGATTGTGTCTGAGTTTGATTCACATTAGCAGCCGAGGTTGCAGCTGCTTGACTGGCAGCGGCTGAACTTGCGTTAGCAGTTGAAGTTGCGGCCGACTGGGCTGCAGCTTGGCTTGCATTAGCGACCGAAGTTGCAGCCGACTGCGCAGCGGCCTGACTTGCATTAGCGCTTGAAGTTGCAGCTGATTGGGCAACAGCCTGACTAGTAGCCGCAGCACTTGACTGCGCCTGACTAACATTAGCCGCTGAAGTTGCAGCTGACTGAGCCGCAGCCTGACTTGCTGCGGCAGCACTTGAAGCAACTGCCAAACTAGCATTGGCGCTTGAAGTTGCGGCTGATTGGGCAACAGCCTGACTAGTAGCCGCGGCACTTGACTGTTCCTGAGCTAGACTAGCGTTGGCAGCCGAGGTTGCAGCTGTCTGACTTGAATTAGCCGCTGAAGTTGCGGTTGCTTGTGTGGCAGCCTGACTAGCAGCAGTCGTACTTGTAGTTGATTGTTCAGCACTTGAAGCCGGTGTTGCACTAGCCTGTGAAGTCGTTGCCGCACTAACTGGTGTTGCTGCAGCTGTTGTATTAGCAGCAGTTGAGCTCTTAGTTGCCGTCGCCGTTAAAGAAACTGATTGGGTAACAACTTGCGTGTTTGCCAATTCTGGATCATTTAACGCTACGTAAGCACTTGGTACCCACTGGTTAGTCCCAATTTGATACCAAGTTAATCCATAAACTTGTTTTTGTGCGGTTACATTAATTGTTTGTTTGAAAGTTAAATATTTACCAGTTGGCTGACCACTAGTTGGTGAAGTCCAAATAGTCGTTGCGCCAGATTGATACTTAGAAGTAACGGTGTCTTTTTTAGCAGTTGTTGCTGCTTGCTGAGCGACTGTAACGTACTTAGCAGGTACCCACTGGTCATTACCAACGTTATACCATGTTTCACCAGCAATTTGCTGCTGGCTTTCGACATTAACCGTTTGCCCACTCGTTAAATAATGATTAGCAGTTAATCCTTGACTTGGGTTATTCCAAACAGTCGTTGCGCCATTTTGAAAATTAACCTTACCCTTGGTAGTTGCTGCTTGTGCTTGTGAAGTTCCAACCAATGCTGCCCCGGCCAGACCAACAACTCCCGCAGCTACGTATGTAGAGAAATGATTCTTAGATTTTGCTTTCGTCATATAACAGCCTCCTCGTATTATTAAAAATGTATTCAAGTATTGACCAGCTTCGCTGTTTGGATGCTGTGTGATATTCTCTAATTGTTC
>NZ_RHNQ01000007.1 GCF_003946275.1 Loigolactobacillus backii | reverse complement strand
ATCTTACTTTGATTAAATAAAGAATAAAAAATCAATCTATGAGAAAGATCTATTTACACAAAAGATTTGACAGTTTCGAAAAAAAGTAGGTTTGCAAAAAACGTAATTGATAATTTGTGGGAAAAAATACATGTGGCAATAGTTGTTCTTTTTTTGAACGTTCTTTTGAAAATGAGGTGTATAAATGGAATTTTCTGAATTAACACAACTTTTAGCAGAACGAGGATTAACCTTAACTGCAGCTGAAAGTTTGACTGGTGGTCAATTTCAAACCCAATTGGCGGCAACTGAGGCGGCTAGTGACGTTTATCCAGGGGGCTTTATCACTTATTCAAGCGAATCAAAAACGCAATTGCTGGGCGTGGCGCCGAAATTGATTCGGCAGTATGGTGTCGTCAGTAATGAGGTTGCGCAACAAATGGCAATTAAGGCCCAAGATCTGGCGGCGACGGACTACGCGATTTCTTTTACGGGCGCCGCTGGTCCGGAAGCGCTCGCTGGTGAGCCGGCGGGAACTGTTTGCATTGGTCTGGTTGGTCCCAATTTACAAATGGCAAAGAAGTACTATTTTAAAGGCGAAGTAAAGCATGTTTTAGCACAAACTTGTGAAATGGGTCTAACGTTAATTGGGGAAAAGTTAGTTTAAGGCCGTCAGTAAAATTCTACATTCTTTAATTACAATTTTGCCTAATGAACAGTTGTAAATAAGGTATAGGGTATTTGACTCCGTGAGTGAGAGGGGCTAATAATGAGTGGATATAATAAAAGGTGGTTATATTTAATGCTTAACTGCTTAATGGTGGCCGGCGTAGGGATGCTGCTGCAATCAAACGTGTTTGGGTCCGAACAAACTGATAGTAACGTCAATTCGGGTCAAGTTGATTTATCTTCCCAGCCGCTGGAGACAAAGAAACCGCACTTAGTCAGTAAACCAAATCATTCTGAGGTAAGAAACCTAGCAGTTGAACGTCTGCCGCGAACGCAATCACAACAAGAAAATTATCTAATTTGGGTAGGCGGCGGCCTTGTGCTTATTGCAATCGGCTTAGGTTGGTATAAACGTCGACCTGATAAGAATTAGTTTCTTTAAAATCTGCATCTAGATAGAATTAATTGAAAAACGAGTAAGTAAAAATCGGTACTAGTAAAATTAGTTTGTAGTAAAATGAAGTTGATTTAAAAGTTTTTAAGGAGGCCGATTATGAAAATTGGAATTTTAGGAGCTAGTGGCCAAGTTGGCACGGCTTTAAAAGAGAATTTAACGACGAATGGCTATACACCATTGCTTGGTTCAAGAAAGGCAACAGCCGATTACCAAACCAATGCCGATGTGGCTAAGGCTGCTGATTTACTAATCTTAGCGGTTCCTGGTCAGACAGTGCTTGATTTGGCCAAGCAGTTAAAGGCCGATTTGAAGGGTAAGATTTTGGTTGACGTGACTAACGCCATTACTAGTGACTTTTCTGGTCCAAAAACTTTCGCTGGCAAGTCACAAACCCAGTTACTTCAAGAAACTTTACCGGATACGGCAGTTGTTAAGGGCTTCAACCAAACAGGCTCTGCCAACATGATTAAGCCAGAGGGCAGCGTTCAATTCTTTGCTGGCGACGATCAGGCTGCAGTGAAACAAGTAACGGATTTGGCTAAGCAAATGGGCTTTGTACCCCAGGCACTATCGTTGCAAGATAGTCCACTTCTAGATAGTCTAGGCTTCCTCTGGATTAAAGCGGCGATTCAGCTTAACAAGCAGCCCAATTTGAAATTCTACTTGAAGTAGTGAATCTAAAAAAGAGGGCCTATTAGCGTACCTAAACCGATTACGTCAATATTGATTATGTCCATAAAAAGGGACTGACTGGTTGATTAACGCGTTCTGGGTGGCGGCTTGACAGGCACCGCGGCGTAAGCTATAGTGAACTTAATTTCATAACGGACATAAGAAGTACAGTAGTGGCGTAACTAATCGTTCAGAAAGTTAGTGGTGGCTGAAAACTAACCGAAGTTACAACGCGAATTACACTTTTTACGCGGATGTCACGGGTCATTTCGATACAAATGAAAGAGTGATAGCAGTAGCTATAACTTTGGGTGGTAACGCGGAAAAATTTCGTCCCTGATCAAGTTTTTGACTTGGTCGGGGACTTTTTTTGTTAGTTATGATAATTTTAAACAGTATTAACGGAGGTTATAAAATGACGGAGAATATTATTGATGAACTTAAGTGGCGGGGCGCCGTTAACCAAACGACGGATGAAGCTGGGTTGCGCGAATTAACGAGTGAAAAACAGATTGGTTTATACTGTGGCGTTGATCCAACCGGCGATAGCTTACATATTGGACACTTGATTCCGTTCATGATGTTGAAACGATTTCAACTAGCTGGCCATCATCCAGTGATTGTTATTGGTGGGGGCACCGGCGCAATTGGCGATCCATCAGGTAAAAATTCAGAACGTGTTTTGCAATCGATGACTCAAGTTCAACACAATCAGGATCATTTATCCGCGCAAATGGAGAAATTATTTGGCACGGACAATTTTCGGATTGTTAATAACTATGATTGGTTATCCAAACTTTCTTTATTAGATTTTCTACGGGATTACGGTAAATTATTTAACGTAAATACGATGTTGAATAAGGAGGTTGTGGCCAGTCGTTTGGAAGTTGGTATTTCGTTTACTGAATTTACTTATCAAATTCTGCAATCAATTGATTTCTTACACTTATACCGCCATGAAGACGTTCAACTACAAATTGGTGGCGCTGATCAGTGGGGAAACATTACGGCCGGAATTGATTTAATTCATAAGCAAGAAGGTGCTGATGCAAAGGCCTTCGCGTTGACAATCCCACTGATGTTAAAGGCCGATGGGACTAAATTTGGGAAGACCGCTGGTGGGGCAGTTTGGCTTGATCCGGAAAAGACGTCACCTTATGAATTTTATCAATTCTGGTTAAACCAAGATGATCGTGATGTTATTAAATATTTGAAATACTTTACTTTCTTGTCGCAAGAAGAAATTGCTGCCTTGGCCGATAAGGTTAAAACACAGCCAGAAAAACGAGAAGCCCAACGTCGTTTAGCCCAAGAAGTTACCAAATTTGTGCATAGTGAGGCTGCTGTTAAGCAGGCCGAACATATTTCCGCAGCGCTTTTCTCGGGGGATTTAAAAGAATTAACTGCGGCGGAAATCGAGCAAGGTTTCGCGGATGTGCCATCAATGACGATTTCAACAGAACCTAATAATGTTGTTCAGTTTTTGGTTGATACCGAGATTGAAAAATCTAAGCGTCAGGCTCGTGAGGACGTCACTAATGGCGCCATTACAATTAATGGTGACCGAATTCGGGATCTGGAATTCACTGTTGATCCTGCGGCTGCCTTTGATGGCCGCTTTGTGATTGTTCGCCGGGGTAAGAAACGTTATTTCTTAGCACGTGTGAAATAGTTCGCTAATTTAGAGTAAAAAATAGGGTTGCTGGCAGAATTAATTTTGCCAGCAACCTTATTTTTTGGTAACGTGTTTGAAAATTGAGCTTCTGTAGTTAATTCGAGCACCAAACAGTCGCTTTCATAAATAATTCGGTGATTTAGGGATGCTTTGTTATAGTCTGGAGAACTTTAAATGGGACAAAAATCGCCAAACTAAAACACTGTCTTCAGAATCTAGTTCACGTTTGGAAAATGCTCTCACTAGTATTTTTCGGACTAATTTAATGTAAACGTGTTTGAAAAAGCAGATTCCTGCGGTTAGCTACAACAGCCAAATCACCTTTTTCAAAGGTAATTCGGCTGTTTAGGCTGCGACTCGGACTTTGGTTTATCCTAGTCCGATCGACAACGTTAGTAATCCTCAGAATCTAACCGCCTTTTCAAACACTCCTAGCCGCCTTTTCAGATTAAGAAATATTTTCGTGGTGAATGCCGTAAGTGAAGTAAATGAGTAGTCCAATGGCAAACCAAATCAACGAAGCAATCCAGGTTTCTGCGGGTAAGATGGCCATTAAACCAATACAAAAAATTGCGGAAATAATTGGTAGAACGGGTGACAAAGGAACTTTAAAACCAGTATTTTTGATTTCCTTGTGGCGGCGTAACGGAATAATGCCGATGGAAATGAAGGTAAAGGCGATCAAAGTACCAATGTTAACTAAGTTGGTTAATTCGTCTAGTGGAATTAGGCCACCTAAGATAGAAATAATGATCGTCACCAGAATTAAACTGTGCTGAGGTAAATGCGTTTTACTTTGTAGTTGGCCTAAAAACTTTGGCAGTAAACCATCACGGCCAATTGAGTACACCAAGCGTGAACTGCTGTAAATCATAGTGATCATCATGGTAAACATACCGGCCAGGGCACCGATTGAAATGATACCGGCAACCCAATTTTGCCCAACCTTTTGCAGGGCGTAGGTCACTGGGTTAGCAACGTTTAAGTCTTTATAAGACACCATGCCAGTTAAAACGGCGGAAACTAAAATGTATAAGATTGTCGCCACAATCAGTGTTCCAATGATACCAATCGGCATGTTACGCTGAGGATTTTTGACCTCGGCGGCAGAAGACGAAACGGCATCAAAGCCTAAATAGGTAAAAAAACGGTTGAAGCACCTTTAAAAATGCCCTTAACGCCAAATGGTAAGAAGGGGTGCCAATTAGCCGGTTTAACGTAGAAGGCGCCGACAAGTAAGAAGATGACAATGATCGTTATTTTGACGATGACCATTACGTTATTGATCCGAACAGATTCCTTCATCCCGTGACTAAGCATCCAAGTGATTAGCCAAACGATTAAAACGGCAAAAAGGTTAAGGTAAGTTCCGTGAGCCGGATCAAAGGGGCCACTAAATATTTTAGGGATTTCTAGGCCAAAGCCCTGTAAAAACGAGGAAAGGTAAGCCGAGAATCCTGTGGACACAGCGGCCACAGCCAACATATACTCAAGGATGAGCGCCCAGCCTAAAACCCAGCCAGTAAATTCTCCAAAAACAACGTTTCCGTAAGAATAGGCCGAACCGGCAATGGGCATGGCCGAAGAAAATTCAGCGTAACACATAGCAGCAATTGAACAAACAATGGCGGCGACGACAAATGACAATACGATGGCCGGGCCGGCCTTCAACGCGGCAACGGTTCCTGGCAAGATAAAAATACCAGTACCGATAACCGCCCCAATACCCAAGGACATCAGATCGAAAGCATTCATTGATTTAACAAACTGTTTATCTTTAGCCAAATACTTATCGAGACTCTGTTTTTTTAACATTTTGTCCCAAACTGACATAAAACTTCACTCCTTCACCAAACAACCGAATAAATTAAGGCTTAATGTCTATAATCTTAGCATAGCCGTTAGTTTATGAAAAGAAAATTAAAACACTCAGTCGACTTTAATTTTACGGATAATGAGGGCCTCGTTAAATTAGGTGGTTTTTGGCAGTTTTTTATGGTTGTGATTTTTTGATTATGTAGTATAAACGTGTTTGAAAAAGCAGATTCCTGCGGTTGCCATGTTTCAACTTGGCGGTTTTCGCCGTAGTTGAATGGACAACGGATGAAGCATCAAGATTATTAGCGTGTTTTTGCTAATAATCTTCAATTGCGGAATAGTAGCTACAACAGCCAAATCACCTTTTTCAAAGGTGATTCGGCTGTTTAGGCTGCGATTCGGACTTCGGTTCATCTTAGTCCGATCGACATCGTCAGTAATCCTCAGAATCTACCACTTTTTCAAACACTCTGGCAGCTTTTTTGTCTTTACCCACTTAAAACAGTTATAATTGATTATCATGAGTTGGGGTACAAAGTTTAGAATTGATTTGATCTTAGAAACGAGGTAAATAGCGTGAAAACAAGACGTGAGTTAAAGGAACAGTCCAAGGATTTATTGCGCGGTAATTGGCTTAATGGTATTTTGTTGAATCTAATTCCAACGATTATTCAATTAGTACTCATCGCTGCATTTATTGTAGCGTTGGGCTGGATGGGCTTTAACTTAAATGATGTTAAAGAATCAATTAGTCATGCGGCTGACTATTCCACTAATGGTGGCAATAACGGTGGTAATATGATTGGTAGTATTGTTTCAACGGTTTTCTTAGTCGGAATTCAGTATACTTTCTTAGATTGGGTGCGTAATCGTGATTATGAAGTTCATCCATTACGGGATGCCTTCCAAGTTTTCTCACAACCCTATTTTTGGGGGACAATTGGTTTGTTCTTTATCCAAATGATTTACGTTTGGTTATGGTCACTCCTATTTATTATTCCTGGAATTGTTAAATCCTATGCGTATAAGCAAAGTTATTTTGTCTATAAAGACCGACGAGATGTATCGGGCGACGCACCAGTTAGTTTCTTAGGTAGTATTACTGAGAGTCGGGCGTTGATGTATGGTCACAAAATTGATTATTTTGTGCTGCAACTAAGCTTTTTAGGTTGGGACATTTTATCGGTGATCACCTTTGGTCTTGGTTTCCTTTGGTTGAATCCATATAAAAACGCAACCTACGCGGGTTACTACGATGAATTAAAACGCGCACGCGATGAACAAATAAAGACAGAACCAAAAGTGATTGAACATTAAAAAAGAGAGAGTGGCCCAAGAAGCGTTTAGATTTTGAGGATTAGCCTAAGAAGTCACTTTTGCTGTGAAACAGCTAAAGCGACTTCTGTAGCTAACCGCAGAAATCTGCTTCTTGGGCCACGTTTGCTGCAGGTAAGAAGTGCCTAGATTTTGAGGATTACTAACGATGTCGATCGGACTAGGATAAACCGAAGTCCGAGTCGCAGCCTAAGAAGACACTTTTGCTGTGAAACAGCTAAAGCGACTTCTGCAGCTACTATTCCGCAATTGAAGATTATTAGCAAAAACACGCTAATAATCCTGATGCTTCATCCGTTGTCCATTCAACTACGGCAAAAACCGCCAAGTTGAAACATGGCAACCGCAGAGATCTGCTTCTTGGACCACGTTTACACCAAATTATAAGCAGGCACTTTATCTGTTAAATCTCCCCGTAAAACCGAGTATATAAAATGGCATCAGGATTTTTATCCTGATGCCATTTCTATCTACAATAATTTATATTCTGGTGCTCCTTTAAGGACGTAAACTAATTTTTATACTTTTCAGAGCCTTCAAGCACTAAAAAGGCGCGGGGCAACTAGTTTTAAGACGTCAGTCAACCAAATCTTTCAACACTATTAATGATAGAGATAAGTTGTGAAGAAATTATGAATAAAGACTAATAAATTAGTAAAGAAATCGGTTACTTAATTTTGGGGCCTGATATATTTTTACTGGAAATTTTGTTGACCGGCAAGTAAATAACTTGGCCGCGCCTTAATCAAGTAGTCAAACACGGTTACACCAAAATAGTTAGGAAAATACTAATAAAGGTATTTTCCAAACACGATCTAGTTAAATGGCCAGTATTGAATTTGTGGCTTAGTACTTCAATTCGAAAGAAAACAGCGTTCATCCTTTTTGACCATTCGCTAATTAATTTCCACAAGGTCGTTGACTTATGCTAAGCTAATAGCAATAAAAATGAGTTTAAGATGAGAAAGGTGGCAATAAAATGCGCTACACAACAGCAGGTGAATCACACGGTCCACAACTAACGGCAATTATTGAAGGAATTCCCGCCGGCCTAATGGTTTCGGTGGAACAAATTAATGCTGATTTAAAACGACGGCAGCAAGGTTACGGCCGTGGAAATCGAATGAAGATTGAGTCTGATCAGGTTCAGATCACATCTGGCATTCGTCATCAAAAAACCTTGGGTTCACCAATTACACTTCAGGTGACTAACCGCGACTATGCTCATTGGGATGAGATTATGAGTCCCACGGCCGAAGCCACGGCGGCCAACTCAGTTCGGCAAGTAACCAAGCCGCGGCCGGGGCACGCTGATTTGGTCGGTGGCGAAAAATATCAACACGCGGACTTGCGAAATGTTTTGGAACGCTCCAGTGCACGGGAAACAACGATGCGGGTTGCAGTTGGTAGTCTCTGCAAACAATTACTTCAAGCGATTGGTGTCGAGGTATTAGGTTTTGTTCAGCAATTAGGAACGGTGAAAGCCGATTTAACTAAATTACCAAAAATTAGTAATTTGAAAGCACTAGCGGCGGTGACCAATGCCAGCGATGTCCGTACTTATGACGCAGCCGCAGCCGCTGAAATGCACAGCCTAATTGATCAAACAAAAAAGGCTGGTGATACATTAGGCGGTGTTGTTGAAGTGCTTGCCACTGGTTTGCCGGTTGGTCTCGGTAGCTATGTCAGTGCCGATACGAAACTTGACGCTAAATTGGCCCAGGCAATTATTAGTATCAATGCTTTTAAAGGGGTTGAGTTTGGGGATGGCTTTAGTTTGGCGGATCATCCTGGTAGTCAGGATATGGATGAAATCTTTTATAGCGAAACTAAAGGCTTCTACCGCGGCAGTGATCATCTCGGCGGTTTTGAAGGTGGGATGACTAACGGAATGCCGCTAGTCATTAAAGGGGTTATGAAGCCAATTCCAACGTTATATAAACCACTGCGTAGTGTCGATATTCACACTAAAGAGGCATACGTTGCTAACGTGGAGCGTTCGGATACGACGGCGGTACCTGCCGCTGCAGTTGTAGCCGAGGCAATGGTGGCGATTACGCTAGCGCAGGCCGTTTTGGCGAAGTTTGACGCCGACGCCTTACCTCGTTTGCAAACGCAGGTTAAGGCTTACCATGACGAACTAGCGCAGTACTAGACGAGGAGTAAAAATATGCAAAAAGAATTAGTAACGGCTGCCACGCATTTACAGGGTGAATTAATGATTCCCGGTGACAAAAGTATTTCCCACCGCAGTGTTATGTTTGGTGCGATCGCTCAAGGAACCAGCAAAATTAGTCATTTTCTTTTTTCCGACGACTGTTTACACACAATTAGTGCCTTACAAGCACTTGGCGTTAAAATTCAACGCACCACTGATTCAGTAACGATTGAAGGTGTCGGTTTCAATGGCTTTACACCGGCCAAACAGGCAATTGATCTGGGAAACTCAGGAACGTCCACGCGTCTCTTAATGGGATTGTTAAGTAAACAGCCATTTCCAATAACGTTTAGTGGTGATGCTTCTTTAAGCAAGCGACCAATGCAGCGGGTGATTGCACCTTTACAAAAAATGGGCGCGACAATCACGGCAACGGATGATAACTATTTACCATTAACGATTCGAAGTAATCACAAGTTGACTGCTCTGGACGAAACGATCCCGGTGGCCAGTGCCCAGGTAAAAAGCGCTTTAATGTTTGCGGCCATGCAGGCTGATGAACCATCCCATTTAACTGAGCTGGCGCAGACCCGGGATCATACGGAAAGAATGCTGCGCAAATTTGGCGGGCAGGTAGATATTACGGGGCTAACCCTAACGGTGCCACCGCAACCGCAGCTAAAAGCGCAATCCTTTCGTGTTCCCGGTGATATGTCGTCGGCCGCTTTCTTTATTTTGGCGGCAATATTAGTTTCTAACAGTGAAATACGTCTAAAACAAGTTGGTTTAAACGGAACACGAACAGGATTTTTGGACGTTCTTAGCCGCATGGGTGCTGATATTCGCGTCGAAAATATTGATTCTGACTTCGAGGTTAGCGGTGATTTAATTGTGTCCACTAGCTCACTTAAGGCAACTGAAGTGGGCGGCACAGAAATTCCCAATGTTATTGATGAGATTCCGTTAATCGCACTGGCGGCAACCCAGGCCCAAGGAACGACCGTCATTAAAGATGCCGCAGAACTGCGGGTTAAGGAAACTGATCGGATTGCCACTGTGACAGCTGAGCTCCGCAAGCTAGGTGCCCAGATTGAAGAACAACCTGATGGGATGGTGATTACAGGGCCAACACCTTTGAAGGCTGTTACCAGTGATCAACTTGATAGTCATGGTGACCACCGCATCGGTTTGATGTTGGCCGTCGCCGCTTTAATCAGTCAAGGCCATTTGACCTTAAATGCTGCTGAGGCGATTAATGTTTCGTATCCGGCCTTTTTTACCGATTTAACAAACCTACTTAACTAGGGGTTAGGAAGCGCTTTTTAAAGTTATTTTTAAAAAAGCGCTTTCCAAAGTTGTCAATCAAAAAATAAGGTGCTAACATATTAAGTGAAATTATGTGGTGGGGCAACGTCTGCTTTTGACGTTACTTACATACGCAACGTTCTTTTAAGGAGGAAACAATTTTATGGCTAAATCAGCAGTAATTGAAAGTGTCAAAGCTCGCGAAGTTTTCGATTCTCGTGGTAACCCAACTGTCGAAGCTGACGTTATCTTAACAGATGGTACATTAGGTCGCGCATCAGTTCCATCAGGTGCCTCAACAGGTGAACTTGAAGCAACTGAATTACGTGACGGTGGCAATCGTGTTGAAGGTAAGGGTGTTAGCAAAGCAGTCAACAACGTTAACACAGAAATCAACGATGCTTTGAAGGGCGTTTCACCTTTTAACCAAGCTGAAATTGATCAAATTATGATCGACCTTGATGGCACACCAAACAAAGCTCGTTTAGGTGCCAACGCTATTTTAGGCGTATCAATGGCAACTGCACGTGCTGCTGCTAATGCATTAGGCACACCATTATACCGTTATTTAGGCGGAGTTAACATTGAATTACCACAAACGTTCCATAACGTTATCAACGGTGGTGCTCATGCTGACAATGGTATTGATTTCCAAGAATTCATGATTACACCTCTTAAGAAGACAAGCTTCCGTGATGGTCTTGAAAAGATTGCTAACACTTACCATACTTTGAAAAAAGTTTTGGAAGATGCTGGTTTCCAAACAGGCCTTGGCGACGAAGGTGGCTTTGCTCCTGACATGAAGTCAACAACTGAAGCTGTTGAAATGCTTTATAAGGCTATCGAACAAGCTGGTTACAAACCAGGCATTGATATCGGTATTGCTTTAGATGCTGCTTCATCAGAATTTTATGATAAAGATGCTAAGAAGTATAACTTCGAAGGCCACAGCTTTAACGCTGACGAAATGGCTAACTACTATAAAGATTTGAAGAAGAAATTCCCAGCAATCATCTCAATGGAAGACCCATTCTCAGAAGACGATTGGGAAAACTTTGCTAAATTCACAAAAGACTTTGGCGACCAAGTACAATTGGTTGGTGACGATATCTTCGTTACAAACCCTTCAATTTTCCGTAAGGGTATCAAGGCCGGCGTTGCTAACTCAATCTTAATCAAATTAAACCAAATTGGTTCAGTTTCAGAAACGATTGAAGCAATTCGCTTAGCTAAGAAGAATGGCTACACAACAATGATCTCACATCGTTCAGGCGAAACTGAAGATCCATTTGTTGCTGACTTTGCCGTTGCCGTATCTGGTGGTCAATTAAAGGCCGGCGCAATGGCTCGTTCAGAACGTATTGCTAAGTACAACGAATTATTACGCATTGAAGAAGAATTAAATGGTCAAGCATCCGTTGCTCAATTTCCAAATGACGTTGACGCTGATTAATTTTTAAAATGAGAGTGTGATAAAAGCATGTTAGCTTTTATCGCACTCTTTTTTTATAAAAATATTATCTCATAGTATTCTTTCCGTATTTTAATTGTGCTATAATGTTATCTATCAGATAATCAGTGATTATTTGGAGAAGCGGTCAAGTTCTACTTCGTAGTGGTTGATGGCCATGACGGGCTTTGTTGCCGAATCTGCTTTTTCAAACACGTACCACTAGTTAATTGATGGTTAAGAGAGTAGTGAATTGTCGTGAATGTGCGAAAGATGAGCAAGTTTGTTGGATGGTGTAGCGGCATTGATTCGGAGTGGGACAAAAGTCGGTTTTTGGTTTTACTGCGTAATGTAAGCTAATCTAATAACCGCACTATGGTTATTGAAAGGCACGTGAACCCAGATTTTTGGCCCACGTCCTAGAATAAGGTTCAGAAAATAGCAGGTGACTAGGTAGGACCTTTATCCCAACCTCTTTGATTACCTGAACATTAGGAAAATTGCTGGCTAACCGTAATTACGAAATAAGATTTACCCACCTTGATCACACTTTGTTTAATACCTTAAGGAGGTTTTTGTTTATGTCTAAAGCAAGCGAATATCTAGAAAGTGTTCAAAAATTAATTGAACAGCGTGACCCTAACCAACCAGAATTTCTTGAAGCTGTGACTAATTTCTTTACAACTATCAAACCAGTATTGGAAAAGCACCCAGAATACGTGGAATCTAATCTACTTGGTCGACTTACGGAGCCGGAACGGGCTTTCCAGTTCCGGGTACCGTGGGTAGACGATCAAGGCCAAGTTCAAGTTAACCGGGCTTTCCGAGTTCAATTTAATTCAGCGATTGGACCTTATAAAGGCGGTTTACGTTTCCATCCAACTGTCAATTTATCGATTATTAAATTTCTAGGTTTTGAACAAATCTTTAAAAACAGCCTGACTGGACTACCAATTGGTGGTGGTAAAGGCGGTAGTGATTTTAATCCTAAGGGTAAGTCTGACGGTGAAGTGATGCGCTTTACGCAAAGCTTTATGACTGAATTGCAAAAACACATTGGTCCTGATTTAGATGTTCCTGCTGGAGATATTGGTGTTGGTGGCCGGGAAATTGGCTATCTTTACGGCCAATACAAACGTCTTAATGGTTCACAAAATGGTATTTTAACTGGTAAGGGACTCAGTTATGGTGGTAGTTTAGCACGGACTGAAGCAACTGGTTTTGGCTTATTATACTACGTTGACGCAATGTTGAAAGATCATGGCCAAACTTTGAATAATAAAAAAGTCAAGGTTTCGGGTGCAGGTAACGTCGCCATTTATGCGGTTCAAAAGGCGGCCGAATTAGGCGCAACTGTCCTAACCGTTTCCGATTCTAATGGTTTTGTTTACGATGAAAATGGAATTGATTACAAAGTTGTTCAACAAATTAAGGAAGTTGAACGTGGTCGAATTAAGGACTACGCTGATCGGGTTAAGACAGCGACTTACCATGAAGGTTCAGTTTGGGACTTTGATGTTGATTATGATCTTGCTTTACCATGTGCAACGCAAAATGAAATTGACGCCAAGCAAGCCAAGCTCGTTGTTAAAGATGGTGCTCAATTAGTGGCCGCTGGAGCAAATATGCCAAGTACTCCTGAAGCAGTAAAAGTTTTCCGGGACGCTAACTTGCTCTATGGCCCAGCTAAGGCTGCCAATGCTGGTGGTGTTGCCGTTTCAGCTCTTGAAATGAGTCAAAACAGTGCCCGTCTTTCTTGGACGTTTGAAGATGTTGACCAACGCCTACAGAAGATTATGCAGAATATTTATCAAGAATCTGCCGATGCTGCTAAAGAATACGGTGTTGAAGGTGATTACCTTGCAGGCGCCAACATTGCCGGGTTCTTAAAAGTTGCGGATGCAATGATGGCCCAAGGAATCGTTTAATCAATGGTTGAGCAGCAAAAGATTTTAATCAGTGAAGATCTTTCTTGTGTCGGTCAAGTTTCGCTGTGCGCATCATTACCGCTTTTTGCCGCACTTGATTTCAATCCCTGTTTATTGCCAACTGCGCTATTATCAACGCATACTGGTGGCTTCGGAACACCAAGTTACCTTGATTTGGCGGCCGAAATGCCACGAATCATCGAACACTGGCAAAGTCTAGACTTAAAATTTTCTGCGCTTTACTTTGGCTATTTAGGTGCCAAACCATTACGGGTTATTTTGCGGCACCTAACTGATTTAAAAACAGAACAGGCCAAGGTCTTAGTTGATCCAGTGATGGCTGATCAAGGTCAACTCTATAGTGGTTTTACACTAGAATACGTTGAACAAATGCGCCATTTGGCCAAACGAGCTGATTTATTAACCCCCAATTTAACCGAAGCACAATTACTTTTAGGTGAAAATATGAGTACGGTACCTTGTACCCTTGCAACAGCTAAGGCACTAGCTCAGAAGTTAACTGAAGTTTTCAGTATTCCGGCAGTTGTTATTACTGGTGTGCCGTTGATTGATGGTACAATTGGTATTATTGGCGCCGAATTGAAAGATTCATTAACGTGGAGTTATCAGCAAAAGCGTTTAACGGGTCATTATTTCGGTACCGGTGATATTTTTGCTAGTGTATTATTTGGCGGTGTATTGCGCGGTCTAGCACTGCGAACGGCCACTGAAGTTGCTCTAAAATTTGTTACAGAGGCAATTAAGCGAACGCAAGTAGCAGGAAGTGACGTTCGCTACGGTGTTAACTACGCGGCGGGGATTACTGAATTAATTGAAACCGTGCAAAAAAGACAAGAGGAGTAAGTAGATGCGACAGAAAAACTCATTACGAGCAGTTATTTTTACTGGCCTATTTGCCGCAATCATCTTTATTGGAATTTCCGTTTTACGAATTCCGGTTCCGGCACTAGTTGGCCGCCCATTTATTCATTTTGGAAATGCACTGACAGTACTTGCCATTTTATTTCTAGGCGCGCGTAATGGTGCAATTGCTGGTGCAGTTGGGTTGGGTGGTTTTGATTTATTAAATGGTTACGCGGCGACTTCGTGGCTAACCGTTTTAGAAGTTTTAGTTATTGCTTTAGTTGTGCACACAACTTACCGGCTGTTTAAATTTGATGATCGGACCAGCCATATTGTCACAATTGGGATTGTAGCAGGTGTCACTAAGATTTTTACTTCTTATTTGGTTTCAATCGTTGAAGCCTTAATGGCGGGAACTCTTTTTAAAGTTGCCGTAGTCTCAGCTTTTCTTAGTTTACCGGCAACGATCATTAATTCTATTTCAACGGCGATTATTGTGCCAATACTATATTATTTATTACGTGGTGCATTTAGAGCTACTGGAAGTAGAATGAACTAATCTTTGTTCCGCATTTCAAATAAGAATTATAAAGGACTGTGCCAAGATTTATTTTTGGCGCGGCCCTTTTTTGTATTCAATTAGAGAGTGTTTGCAAAAGCGTTCAGGTTCTACTTCGTAATTGTAGCGTAAAAGCCGAACGTCTTTTTAAAAATTCTTGCAGCAAAATTGATTGCACTCTTTTTTCGTTACCGTTAAGATAGGGTTATTAGCTAATTTAAAGGAGTCGGAAAATGACGGGACAACGATTATTTGTGATTACTGGGGCGACCGGGAGTGGTAAAACTACGGTGAGTCATTATTTGAGCCAAGCTTACAATATTCCGCGGGTAGTAACGCACACAACGCGTCCACCACGCCACGCCGAAACCAATGGCGTTGATTATTATTTTGAAACACCAACCACTTTTGCAATGAACCACTTTATCGAACGGGTGACGTACGCCGATTATAGCTATGGCTCATCGCATGAAGGGTTGGCTAAGGCTTGGCAGAAAAATAATTTTGCAAGTATTGTTTTGGATACTAAGGGTGCAGCAACTTACGTTAAAACACTTGGAACGCGAGTTGTTTTAATTTATTTAATGGTTGATGATCCGAAAGTGCTTGTTCAGCGCCTAAGCCAGCGTGGTGATAATACTAAGATGATTGCCCAGCGGTTGGCAAGTCAAGAATATCAGCGGGATTTAATCATTCCGGCGGCATTAAAAAAAGCTGCTCACGTCATTATTAACGACGATTGGCAGCAAGCTAAGCAACAGACTGATCACTTGATGACGCAAATCAAGCAAGAGGTAGTAGCTGATTAGGGAGTGTTTGGAAAGGCGTTTAGGCTAATCCTTAGAATCTACCTTTTCAAACACGGTTACATTAAATTAGTCTAGAAAATACTAGTGAACATATTTTCCAAACACGACTTAAGCATTTATGTATAAAGAGAAAGCCCTTGAGCTTTCCTTAGGCAGTTTGATCTTGACTATTTCCCTTAAAGGAATCTATGTGCTGTGTTTGAACGGTCAATTTACGAACTGCGTCATCAATTGTGATACCACTGGCAATTTGCTCAGGATGTTGCTTACTCGTTGCGTAGAAAATCTGCTGCTCGGTATCCAAAGAAATGCGGTACCAGCTATTTGAAAAGTTTCCAAATTTCATATTTAAAGCCTCCTTGATCAGTTAAGGTACAATGTTTAACTGATTTTTATGTGTAATAACAATAGCATACAACCATTTTTTTAGAAGAACAAGTTTTTTGTTTATCAATTATAATTGTTTTAAGAAATTGCTTACATTTAGCATAGGACTTTTTTTAATGTTATGCAAGTGAAAAGAGTAACAATCTAATGGATCCGTTTTAGACTGGCATTCGTGGTGCGATGTCTGATCAAGCAACTTTTTTTATTGGAACAACTATGCTAAACTTGGTTAGATAATTTTTAAACAATAATGATTACGTTTTACAATAGATGGTGAAAGGGGCTTCCTATGCAAGTAAAAGGGAATGCATTAACCTTATTGAAACAAAATGGGTATAAGGTCACTAAGCAACGGCGGGATATGCTGCTTTATCTAAGTCAGTTTCAGCACAGCTACATTAACGTTACGGCCGTGGATGGTCATATGCGCGCCTTATATCCAGGTATGAGTCATAATACGATTTATCGAAATATTAAAGCTTTTGCCGAAATTGGAATTGTGGAGCAACGCAATCGTGGTGAACAGGCAACCGTCAAATACCAATGTGATTTTGAGCACCCACACCACCACCATTTTATTTGCCGAAACTGTGGTAAGGTAATCGAGCTTGCCATGTGCCCGTTGGATTTCTTTTCTGAACAGATTCCTGACTGTGAAATTGACAGCCATAACTTTGAACTTTACGGATTATGTGGCACTTGTAAGCAAAAGTTAAAGTAGGCCGTTGTTAAATTGCGGTATAATAATTATGTTGAAACGTAGAAGTTAGACTTTATGCCTGGCCTCTTTTTTGTTTACTAGCAAACCACACATTCTTTAATGAATTCTTTAGCTTTTAGTCAAGCTTTCTATGCATTTATATGGTTTAATAAAATTAAATGAGGGGGAATTGACAATGGCATACCGAACGCCGCCATTTATCACGCCATTTGCGATTGTTTCAATCGTGCTTGGTTTAGCAGCGACTAACGTTGTCGCTGACAAAGTTGCACCAGTCAAGCAGGAACAGACAACAACTAAAACAAATAATGATAGCTCAGCCGCTACGTCATCAAGTAGTCACTCAGAAGCGTCTTCTTCACGGGACAGCAGGGCCAGTGAATCTACTAGCGAACCGGCTGAGAGTAGCAGTAGTGTGACAGCTTCGACACCAAGCACAAGTAGTGATCAGGCCAACCAAACATCAACTGATCAAACTAGCGGGGCCGCAACCACTGATGCTAGTTCGGCCAGCGATAAGGCGACGACGGGCAGTACAGCCGCCAGCAGTTCTAGTACGCCAACTACGGCTAGTTCGGCGACAACTACAGGTGGGCAAGACACACAAAATTCAACTTCCCAAAATCAAACCGGAACAGGTACCACTGGAGCAACGCAGGATACAACCACAACGGCGAACTAATCTGGAAAGGAGGAATTATTTGTGCTTAGTCTTTTAGATATGCTTAATCACTATTTAGGCTTTTTTAATATGAACGTTAAGCTGAAAAACCGTGTTTATACCATTCTAGGTATCTTAGGTGATATTTATATTGGTTATTTGGCTTTCCATTTTTTACGGCTGCAAGTTTGGGGACGGGGATTATTATTTATGCTCTTATTCTTTGTTTTGGCCTATTTCTTAACCTTAAACGTAATTTATTACTTTACAACTAAAACTGCGAAATTTGATATTTCACCTAAAATTGAAAAAATGTTAGGTGGTAAGGCAGCCTCAGCCAGTGACGATCCAATGCTTGGAAGTGGTAAAGCGAATGCGACGGCTGGTCGGACAAGAGTTATGCCAGCAGCAGGCCTTTTTAATCAGGATAAACTCTTACCGGCGAAAGTGACGGTGGATGAATTAACTCAACAGAATATTAATGAAATGGTCACTAACTTAGTTGCTAGTGGGTACCTTAGTCTCAATTATGGTGGACTTTCGGATGAGGCAATTTACCGCCACGCCCATGCTAATCCTGAGCCATTTTACGCAATTGGTGAAGCCACGCCATTACCATTTTACGAAATGCGCCAAGAAGGCGATCACCTTTACGTTTATGCTGGTAAAAATGCGATTGATAGTCTTAATGTTGGCGAAATTAGCTCAATTGGTCTCATGCAAGTGCAAGATGCGCAAAATCAGTACCAACTTGTGCTGGCCAATGCTTATTTGACAGGCGGTCCGTATAAGGTTGCCGGCCGTTCAGGGGTAATGGCAGGGAATAATCCTTATAGTGTTGCGGTTCAAGTTGCCTACCGTGATAAGAACGCACCCCAAGAAAAACCAACCAGATTAACCCAGGCACAAACTCAGACACAAACGGTTACGCAAACAACTAGTCGCGAGCCACAGGCACCTAGTCGCCGGGCACGGCATCAACGTTAATGCCGATTTTAAGTTTAACTTGACGTAATCTAATAGTAAGGTTAGAATTAAGATAGTTAATTTAAGGAGTTTTTAATATGCAGCTAATCAATGTACAATTAAATAACTACTTTTACTTTTGGTATTTCGCGTAGACTATGCGGCCAGAAGTGTTTTAACGTGTTTTGACCACATAGTGCAGAATTAATTTCCGCTGTGTGGGCTACCTTAATGAATTAGCCAATTATCAACCACAGCGGAATTAGTCGCTGTGGTTTTTTTATTACAAATTTTGGTAGCAGGAAGGATGATTGAGATGCAAGAAGATAAGTTAAGTGCACTAGTCAAACTGTTAAAGCCTGAGGTGGCAGCGGTTAAGCCCTCCTCAATTTTAAAATTCAACCAAGATATTTCGAAGATCCCGGGAATTTTAAAACTAACGTTGGGGGAACCAGACTTTACAACACCAGAACACATTAAGGCCGCCGGTGTTAGTGCTATTGAACAAAATGACAGTCATTACACTAATTCAGCGGGGAAAATTGAGGTTCGGCAGGCCACGGCAAATTACTTAGCAACAAAGTACAACGTGCATTATGATCCGGCCAGCGAAATTTTGGTGACGGCGGGGACCACTGAGGCCATTTTTTCGGCGCTAACAACGATTGTTTCAAAAGGTGACGAAGTATTAATTCCAACACCAATTTTTCCACTTTACATACCAGATACAACTGTGAACCAAGGTGTGCCAGTCTTTATGGATACGTCGGCTAATCATTTTGTTTTATCGCCAGAGCTATTGGCAACAACGTTAAAAGATCATCCCCGGGCCAAGGTGCTTGTACTAAATTACCCAACCAATCCAACGGGTGTAACTTATCGGCGCAAGGACTTGGAGGCGTTGGCCAAAGTATTACGTCAATACAATGTTTTTGTATTATGTGATGAAATCTACAGTGAATTAACTTATGGAGAGCCGCACGTTTCCATGGCTGAGCTTTTGCCGGAACAAACGATTTTACTCAATGGTGTGTCTAAATCCCACGCGATGACTGGCTGGCGGATAGGTGTCTTGGCGGCACCAGCAGCTATTGCTCAGGAGATTGGCAAAGTGCATCAATTTGCGATCACTAGCGCGACCACGGTTGCACAAGATGCGGCCTTAGAGGCTTTTAAAAACGGCTTAAATGACGGTCAAGAGATGAAACAGGCTTATGAAAAACGCCGCGATTACTTATTCACCGCCTTACAGGCGATTGGCTTTGAGTGCGTTAAACCAGAAGGGGCTTTTTACCTATTTGTTAAAATTCCGGCAAGTTTGCCTCAGGACAGCTTTAAATGCTGTTATGAATTAGCCCAGGAGGCCAAGGTGGCCTTGATTCCTGGTGCTAGCTTCGGTGGCGGTGGTGAAGGCTACGTTCGCATTAGCTATGCAGCTAGTCTGACTGACCTTAAAGAAGCTGTTAAACGCTTAAAAAATTATTTGGTCCAGAAATCGTAAATTAGGAGAAGATAATAATGAAAATATTAATGTACAGCGTTCGTGATGATGAGATGCCCGCAATTAATGCTTGGGCCAAACGCAACCAAGTCACTGTGGCCACCAACCAGGAAGACATGAGCAGTCAAACAGTTGGATTAGCGCAAGGCTACGATGGTGTTGTTATTGTGCAGCACGCGGCAATTGACAGTGCTGTCGTTTACCAAAAGTTACACGAATACGGCATTAAACAACTTGGCTTACGTAGTGCCGGTTACGACGTGGTTGATTTACCGGCCGCCAAGGCTAATGATTTAATCGTGACCAATGTTCCTGCTTACTCACCACGTTCTGTCGCTGAATATTCGTTGGCCCAAACTTTCCGTTTAATTCGCAATCTAGAATTATTCGATGCTCGAGGCGCCCACCAAGATTTCCGTTGGGGCGGTTTGATTGCCCACGAAATCCACACGTTAACAATCGGTATTATTGGTGCTGGCCGAATTGGTGGAACTGCTGCCCGACTGTTCCACGCCTTAGGAGCCACAGTGCTGGCAAATGATCTGGTTGAAAATGATGATTTAAAGGATGTTTTGACCTACGTTGATAAGGAAACACTATTAAAAAAGGCCGATGTCGTTGATTTGCATCCAGATTTAAATCCTAGCTCAACACACTTATTAAGTACGGCGGAATTTCAGTTAATGAAGCCTAGTGCTGTTTTGATTAATGCTTCTCGTGGGCCAGTGATCGATACAAAGGCCTTAGTTACGGCTTTAAAAGAAAAGCAGTTGGCTGGGGTTGCGATTGACGCAATTGAAGGTGAGCAAGAATTTAATAACTTTGATTTAACTGGTAAAACGATTAAAAATCAGCAATTTGTTGAATTGCAGAAGATGCCTAACTTGATTTTAACGCCCCATATTGGTTTTTACACTAACGTTGCGGTTCAAAATATGGTCGATATTAGTTTGGATGATGCCAAAAAGATTATCGAAGGTGGTCAGGCAACACATCCAGTGGAATAGGGCGTGTTTGGAAGAGCACCCAGATGCCAGATATAAATTGGATACGTGTAATATTAAGTAATAAAGGAAATGGAAGCGACTAGGGCAAAAGAGCTAGCTACTTCCATTTCTTTTATTACTCTAGAACGTGGGCCAAAAGTCTGGATTAGCCTACTAAACCCAAAACCAACTTTCGTGCACTCCTTCTTTTATTAATTTTAATAAAAAACCAGCACTGAGTTAAATGAATGGCCATTTGGTTTAGTGGCACTTTAATAAAAAATATCTATTCAATTAGTTAAGCGCTTGATTATGCTAAAACACAGCTTCTTTAATTCTTGAAAAATAAGATTTTTCTCATTTTGCTCAAATATGACAATTATTACACTAAAGTAAGCCAATTTAATTTGCGCTGAGATTAAAAATAAATTAAAATTGAAATGTAACTTTGGCTTTTAACTATATTTAAAAAGGTTGGGTCTTTGTTATTTGAGTACTGCTAGGAGATCACTTTCTGGTTCAAAGGATTCTTAGAATCTAGGGAGTGTTTGGAAAAGTGTTCAGATTCTACTCTGTAATTGATGATTATTACTGGCTTCGCTGCCGCTGGCGATCGGACTAGGATAAACCGAAACCTGGGTCGCGGCCTAAAACGCTAATAATCTTGATGCTACGAACGATGGCCATTCTTGTGGCAAAGTTTAAGGATCACAGCTATAAAGTCCGTAACTGTCCGCGACTAAGTTCGGCGCGGACACCGCAGGAATCTGTTTTTCAAACACAGTTACGCTAAACTAGTGAGGTAAATACTAGTGAGAGTATTTGCTGAACACTCCCTAATGACGGAAGAATACACTTTACCTAGCCGTGCTCGGTGAGTTTAGTTTGGAGGGAAATTTTTATGTCAATGATTGAATTTCACAACGTTGAAAAGTACTTCGGCGATTTTCACGCCTTAAAGAACATCAACCTTACAATTGATAAAGGCGAGGTTGTCGTGATTATCGGGCCATCAGGTTCGGGCAAGAGTACGTTGCTCCGCTCTATTAATGGATTAAACACAATTTCTTCAGGAAAATTAGTGATTAATAATTTTGATATTGCAGATAAAAAGACCAATATGAACAAGATTCGGCGGGATGTCGGAATGGTTTTTCAGCACTTTAATTTGTACGCTAATAAATCGGTACTAGAAAATGTTACTTTGGGACCGCGGCTAGTTTTAAAAGAAAATGAAGAGCAGAGTAAAAAAGAGGCCATGGATCTGCTTGATTTGGTTGGACTGGCTGATAAGGCCGAGTCATTACCAAGTATGTTGTCTGGTGGGCAAGAGCAGCGAGTTGCGATTGCGCGTAGTTTAGCAATGAAGCCACAGGCACTATTATTTGATGAACCAACTTCCGCGCTTGATCCAGAAATGATCGGTGATGTGCTGGATGTTATGAAAAAGGTTGCCCATGAAGGGATGACCATGGTTGTCGTTACCCACGAAATGGGCTTCGCGCAGGAAGTTGCTAACCGGCTGATCTTTATGGCTGATGGTGAAGTTTTGGAAGATGATGATACTAAATCCTTCTTTGCTCATCCAAAAGAAGAACGGGCACGGCAGTTCTTAAGTAAGATTATTAACCACTAAGGAGGCGAGGGACAATGAAAAAGTTTGTCCGTTATCTTTTACCGATTGCCTTCCTGTTTAGTTTGGTTTTAATTTTAAGTGGGTGCGGTAAAAAGAGTTTGTCGCAACAAGACGTGTTAACAAATGATCGTCAAAGTAAAACGATTACTTGGGGCGTTAAGGCAGATACACGTTTATTTGGTTTAATGAATATTAAAAATGGTAAAGTTCAAGGTTTTGATATTGATATGGCCAGGGCGATTACTAAACAAATCCTGGGTAAGGATGGTAAGGCCAAGCTTGTTCAGGTAACGAGTAATACCCGGATTCCGTTATTAAAGAATGGGAATGTCGATGCTTTGATCGCGACAATGACGATTACGCCAGATCGTGCAAAGGTCGTCGATTTCTCAGAACCATATTTTCACGCTGGCCAAGCCATTCTGGTCAAAAAAGGTAGTTCAATTAAGAACATCCGTGATTTAAACTATAAGGGCGCCCAAATTTTAGGTGTTCAAGGCTCAAATTCAGTTCAAAACGTTAGAAAGTACGCACCAAAAGCAAATATCTTGGAGTTATCTGATTACGCCCAGGCCTTTACTGCGTTGAAATCTGGTCAAGGGGTTGCCTTAACAACGGATAATGGGATTCTTTACGGGATGTCCGTGGAAGACCCTAATTACGTTGTTGCTGGTGGTGCTTTTACCAAGGAACCATACGGCATTGCCGTTAACAAGGGTCAAAAACCATTTTTACGCAAAGTTAATGCTGCGGTTAAGCAGATGAAAAAGACTGGTGAATACCAGAAGATTGTTAATAAATGGTTCGGCAATGTCCAAGGCTTTGAAGAAGGGGGTAATTAGGTATGATTAATATTTTGGTTCGTTATTGGCCGGAATTATGGTCAGGCTTACTATCTACCCTAGGTTCAAGTTTATTAGCTTTGGTGGGTAGTTTGATTTTAGGGACACTCTTTGCCTTTATGGAAATCAGTTCGCATCGATGGGTTAAATTTATTGGCCGGGTTTACGTTGAGGTTTTTCGGAATATTCCATTGTTGGTTGTTACGATGTTCTTTTACGTGGTTATTCCCATGTTTATTGCTAAAGTAAACGGATTTACTGCCGGTACAATTGGTTTAACAATTTACACATCGGCATTTATTGCGGAAACCGTTCGGGCTGGAATTGAGGCCGTTGATACTGGACAGATGGAAGCTGCCCGTTCAACTGGTCTTACTTACACTCAGGCAATGGTTCAGATTATTTTTCCGCAGGCAATTAAGATCACGATTCCACCGCTGGGCAATCAGTTCATTAATTTAGTGAAGAATTCGTCTGTATTAGCCTTTGTTGCTGGTTTTGATTTGATGTACCAAGGCAATGTTGTGGCAGCAACGACGTTTAATACGTCGGACACATACTTGGCGGTTGGTTTAATGTACTTAATTTTGACTTTACCGTTAAGTTACTTCATGCGTTATCTTGAAAAACGGTTGGCCTAGTTGAAGGAGGAATTGTAAATGCATAACTTTATCCAAGCTTATTCATGGCTCAATATCCGCTACCTTCTTGAGGGACTCTGGGTCACAGTAGAAGTTTCAGTACTTTCAATTATTTTTAGTTTCATTATTGGCGGGTTACTTGGTATTTTACGCTATGTTAAAATCAAATACGTCTCGGCAATTATTGGGTTTGTGATTGATATTATTCGTAATTTGCCATTACTATTGATCTTATTTTTCACTTATTTTGGATTGCCAAATTTAGGCTTTAAGCCAGAAGTTATTCCGGCTGCAATTTTAGCAATGACGGTGTTTGAGTCGGCAATGGTCGCCGAGATCATCCGCAGTGGGATTGTTGCCGTTGATGCAGGACAGATGGAGGCCGCTCGGAGTAACGGAATGACCTATGTTCAAGCAATGTGGCATATTATCTTACCACAAGCAATTAGAAAGATGATTCCACCGTTAGTTAGTCAGTTTGTTTCGTTAATCAAGGATACATCACTGGCAACGATCATTATGTTACCAGAGTTGATGTACCACGCCCAGATTATCTACGGACAAAACTCTAATTATGTCTTGCCGATGTTCTTGGCTTTGGCTGTTTTGTACTTTATCGTTTGTTACGCGTTGTCCTTGTTGTCACGGGTACTAGAGAAACGATTGAGTGCTTAAATTAGATTTGATTTAAGTGGCAATTGAATTTAGGAAAATAAATAACGGTTAGGCCAATTTAGGCTTAACCGTTATTTTTGTCTGAGGCTGGGACAAAAAGTCCTAGCCTCTTACTGTTTCCGAACATTGCTCTAGAACGTGCGCCAAAAGTCTGAATTTACGTGCCTAACTACAGCTAATTCAATAACCATAGTACGGTTATTGGATTAGCTTACGTTACGCAGTAAACCCAAAACCGACTTTTGTCACACTCCCTATTCCTACGCTTAGTCAAGCACTAGATTCTAGGATTTTGATTTTGAATTGTCGTTTGACTCTAACCGTGTTAGGAATCAACGAACAACGTAAAAATTTGAATAGACTAAATAAGCCTCAATATTATGCTTTAAAAATATTGAAGAATGAACTATCATGCAGTTATGGAGTGACTTAACTCCGGATTTTTATTGGGACTTCGAGTCCGTGTACGCATAGACGTACTTAGTGTCCGCCATTACCATGGCATAGAGACACTTTAATGTCCTGTTCATACAGGCAACAGTTGCGACCTTATCTCGTTTCGGGAGGGGTCGCTTTTTTAATTTGTAGTAGTAATCGACAATGTGGTTAGGTGCTGTCGCCTGTAATCGAATCATATTACGCACAATCAGGTAGACCAACGCTCTACCGTGAGGATTACCACGCTTATTAATGTGATCTTGACGCTGATATCGTCCGGATTGATAACGATTTAAATCAATACCAATGTAGGCGTTCAGCTGATTAGCATTATCGAATCTAGTAATATCACCTAACTCGCCGAGTAGCTGTGCTGCCGATAGCGGACCAATTCCCGGCATTGAAATGTAAATTTTGTAGGCTGGAATTGGTTGTGCTAAGGCTTCCATCTGAGTAATCAAAAATTTTTTTTCTTGGTCAAATCAATTAGTTGGCAACAATAGTACTGAACTTCTTGAACTTGAATACTATCTGCATCAGTGGCTGGATAACTATGTTGAGCGAATTCAAGTAATTTTTTGGCATACTTCAAGCCTTTGGTTTTCGATAATTTTTTAGCGGTTTGGGCCATCAATTTATTCTTTAGACGCGTTTGCGATAGGCCTTGAAGAAAATCAGGGTGCGGGAACAAAGAAATAACATTTAGGGCCAGCTTTGAAACCCGGTTTTTAAATAGCTGTTCCTCCTCAGGAAAGGTCTGATCCAACGCTGTATAAAGTCTCACCTGTTTCAATTTAATTTCAGCAATAATTTGGCCATAAAACCTCGCTAGTTCGCGTAATTGGCGATAGTTTTTTGACCACGTACCAGTCAGGCGAAAGTTATTATCCATCACTGTCTGGGCAATTTTATGGGCGTCTAGTTGATCCGTTTTAACTCGGCGCAGATTTTCAGATCGTAGGTGGACCTCTAGTGGATTTAGTTGAACATAGGGGAAATGATTATCTTGGCAAAAACGAGCCACCGGCCGCGAATAAACACCAGTGGCCTCAAAATAAAACACAGGATTATCAGCCGAAGCCGCAACCTTTTTAAGCTGTTGGAAGCCAACTTGATTATGTGAACAATCGAATTCACGTAAACAGCGTCTGCCTTGATACCAAACAATGTAGCTATGATTCTTTGAAACATCCAACGCGATAACATCAGACAAAATATCGCTTCCTTCCAAAAATGATGAAGCTATTTCTATCACGTTCAACGTGTTATATCATTTCCTAAACACGGCCTCGAGGGTCCTCAAGCTTAAATCATATTTGTGCGTTGAAAGTGATGGAGGTCTTTTTAAATTACGGACTCGAAGTCCCAGGGAGTATGTTCGACCTTAGCTTCACTCTCAGTGTAACCAAAAAAAGTTCTGATATTAATCGATTTTCATCGATTAACATCAGAACTAATCTTAGATTGTTTGTCTGGTAAATTTAACGAGTGTTTTGGAACTTGGTCGTGTTTGGAAAAACAGATTTCTGCGGATGCCATGTTTTTGCCACAAGAATAGACAACATTCGAAGCATCATAAGTTATTTGCGATTTTTGCAAATAACTAACCGTAATTGCGAAGTAGTAGTTGAATGAATTGGATAACGGATGGAGCCTCAGGATTATTAGTGGTCTATGTTAATAATCCTTAATTGCGAAGCAGAATCTGGTCGCTTTTTCAAACACGCTCTAGTTTATTTTTTCAGTTCTTTGCGTTCTTGCGCCTTTTCGTAGTAATAGATCGGAATGCCAATGACAACGAAGATGAACGAAACGCCAACACCAACAATATCCGATTGGATTTCACTAATAATAACAAATAGGGCACCAGCAATGGCGACGATAGGAGTTAATGGATAAAGTGGCACGTTAAATGCCCGTTTTTGATTAGGGTTACGTCGGCGTAATAGAAAGAGACCCACGAAGGCCATTACGTAAAAGACGTAAACGGTAAAAATACAAATTTCGGATAGCCGATCAGGGTTGAAAAAGATAACCATAATTCCGGCAATTAACATAATTGCTGTTGTTGAAAATAATGGTGCCCGGGTCTTTGGGTGTAAGTAGCTTAAGGTTTTAGAAAAGGGAATTTCGTGATTTTTTGCCATGGCGTACATAATCCGTGGAAAGGTCATGACTTTTCCGTTCATACAACCTAAGATTGAAATAATAACCCCAATATTGAGTAGTTTACCGCCAATATCACCAAACGCTGTTACTGCAAAGGCAGGCGTTGCATTTTGACCAAGGTTGACGATACGTTGCGCGGGCATTGTCCGAAAAACCCCCAGAGTTACTAACATGTAACAGACAAGGACTAGGATGATTCCAAAAGAAATGGCCCGGGGTAACATTTTTTTCGGATTCTTAATTTCACCACCCATATTAGCAATTAAGATCCACCCATCATAAGCAAAGAGTGTTGCTAAGATGGCAACACCAAAGCTACCGTTGGAACTACTGCTGGCCGTTGTGACTGTTTGATTAAGTGCAGCATGATCACCGAATAAAAGACCAAAAATAATAATGGCAGCAACTGGAAGTAATTTACCTAATGTTGTTAAGATCTGAATCGTTGCTCCAAAACGATTGGATAGAAAGTTAATTAGGCCGATAAATAGGATTGCCAGCAACGCCAACGGAATGCGTAAATTACTGCTAAGGTGGAAGAAATCAGTCAATAAAATTGCTAGGTAAGCAGCTAATGAGGCAATCATAGCTGGACCATAAACGATAATTTGCATCCAGCCAGAAAGAAAACCCCATAATTTGCCGTACATTTTTTCCATGTAAACGTATAGGCCACCTGTATGTGGCATTTGGGCGCCAATTTCAGCAATCGTTAGCCCAGCCGTTAGCGTAATGACGCCACCGAGAAACCAGGCCCAGAGTGCTGTGGTTGTGGATCCGGCCAATGATAGAACACTCGCTTGTTTAAAAAAGATACCTGAACCAATAACTGTCCCAATAACAAGCGCTAGTGCCGACCAAAGGCCAAGTGAACGATTGAGTTGAACATTCTCCTTCTGTTGCATTTAAAACCCCAGCTCCCTTTAATTAAAATTTAATGAGACAATCATACCATATTTTAATTAACTGGCCAAGCCTAAATTAGGCGTGGTTACTAACTGGCCGTGGGAATGTGGTCAGATCAAAATGGCCGTAAAAACAATTTTTAAGCACGAATAAGATTGAAAATTATTTTAATCATATTTTCCCGTTAGGCCGTTTTTTAAACACATACTAAATTAATTCTAAAAAGATCTGAAGTAGCATAGACTAATATTAGTTTGAATCACTTCTAAAGCGGTTTTACCATAATTTCAGATTTATCGGAAAAATAGTTGAATTTTTAGGGTGACTCAGTAATACTTAGACTATTGAAGTCAATTTGAAGACGAGGTAAGAAAAATGAGTTTAGGGATTATTATTGTCACCCATACACCAGAGATGGCCGAGGGATTAGCGCGGTTGTTGCGGCATATTGCCAAAAATGTGCCGGTGACGTTTGCCGGTGGTAATAGCATGGGTCAAATTGGGACTAGCATGAGTCAAGTTCAATTAGCGGTAAACACGAATGAAGCAACGGAGTTATTGGCCTTTTATGATTTTGGGAGCGCCCGACGTAATGTAGAATTGGCCAGTGCTTTTAGCGCCAAACCAATTCATTTATATGATGTCGCATTAGTTGAAGGCGCACATACCGCCGCGGTTAGCCTACAAGCGGGTGTTGACCGCGCTGGTTTGGACAAGCAGCTACTTGCGTTACAAGTTAAGGCTTAATTTATGAGAATGATGATTAGAAATAGAAAGAGACCAGGACTTTTATCCTGGCCTCTTTTTCAAATACGGTTGCGCCAAATTAATCAGGAAAATACTGGTAAAGGTATTTTCCGAACACGATCTAATGCCGTGTAGCGTTCATATTTAAATTGAATTATATTGCTATTAAAAATAATGTTTATGCTGCTTGGCCACTGAATTGCACTTGCTCAGATTTAGTTAGGTTCCATTCCGGCGCTGGCGTATGGAACGCGTGGCGCGTTGACAAGCTAATTTTCTTTCCGATTAAACCCCAACGGAAAAGAAAATGGATCTTGTCAATCACGCAAGGTACTAAATGACCACAATTCGGTCATCAAGTACCTTCGACACAGCTGATACGCCAGCGCCTCCATTTCACCTTGGCAGTGGTTGAGCCATGATTATTGACCAATTTAATTGTTTAGTTAGTACCATTGAGTGGGAACCACAGCCTTAATGCTGTGCAACTTATCGGTGGTCTTAATTAGCCATAACATTGACAAGGGCAGTTTTCACTGACTTGCAACACAATAACGGGTTGATATAACTGCCAGAGAAACAAATAATTTTTAAATGTGCCACTGCGGCCAGATTTCATTTTGGGGCGCGAGGACCGGCTGTGTCGGTGATTCTTAATGGCGATTTGGGCCATTTGGAGCCATGTTTCAACTTGGTGTTTTATGCCTTAGTTGAATGGTCATCGTCCGCAATATCTAAGATTTTCGTTTCGAAATTCACCCACTATTGTGAAGTAGAATCATGCGGGCTTGGCGAGCTAACTTTTACCCCCGCTTTGCCTTTATTTGGTAAAAGTTAGCTCGCCAACCCGCCACGCGTTACGTCCTCGCGCACCGGAATGGAATCTGATCTATTATGGCTTGTTCCAGTTAAGTTTTGGCGTTCTGAAAATTAACTAATGGTTTTAAATATGAGTGCTACGATGCACTAGGCACGAGTTTTTCTGCCAACAAAAGTGAGGCAGGAAATTAATAGGGCATCAACGATTAAAATGTAGAGTAGGCGGAGTAATAGGGCAATACCGGTAACCCGTGAGATCGTGTAACTAAGTATGATACCGATGATAATAATGAGTGAAATAATGAGCCATTGACCAATTGTATAGGCGGCACCATTATTATTGCGCTGCCGGCGAGCAATGATGGGCATAACTAGACCAATCGCACACAGGCCCAGTGTGACTAAGACATTCATAATTAAGGTATCGGCGTAGAGTGCTGTCCCTGGTTTAGCATCCGTCGGGAAAAACGCGGCCACGGCAGCAAAGAAAGTGATGAAAAACATCCAAGCACCAACGATAAAGGCAAGGTGATCGTTTTTAATGTAAGTATAGGCTGGCGTTGGGTAGCGATCGCTGTGCCGGCGAACCATCATAAAGGCCCAAAATAAGAAGCAAGTTGCAAAGGGCGAAACGATCCCGTTAAGGTTCAATAACCAATTGAAAATATCGTTGATTTGGGGGAGCAAGCCACCAAGAAACATAATAATGGCACAAATTGCGGTGGTCATCCAGTAACCATTGATCGGAAGCCCGTCCGCATTAAGTTTAGATAATTGCTTAGGCATGTATTTTTTGCTGATGTCACCAAGAAAGACTCGTGTGCCAGCATCCAGTAAGATCGCCAATTGGGCACACATATAGATTGCTTGCGTAACCGCAAAGACATACATCAAAATCTTACCCCAGCCAAATTGGCGGCCTAGAGCAAGAAAGGCGTAATAGGAACCGTTCATTTTGAGATCGTTGGGTAAGTGGTGCGCGTTGAAGAAAACACCTAGTGAAAAAGAACCAAAAACGGTTAGAAAGGCGGTCATGATTGCGATCATAATCATTGCCTTTGGGAAATCTTTGCGCGGATTTTTCATATCGGTAACGTAAGGCGCGGCCAGCTCAGAACCGTTCATGGCAAAAATTAGTAAACCTAGCGTCGTCAGAAAATGGCCATCAATTTTAGGCAAGAAGGCCTTTAGCGTGAACGGTTGGGTTGCAATGTGGAATCCCTTAACTAAGGAAGTGATGGTCATAACAACAAATAGGACCGTCATCAGAAACATTGCACCACCACCGATGACACTCATAATTTCCAGCGATTTGTTTTTGAATAAATGCTCAAAGAAAATAAAACCGATAAAAATAGCAGTGGTTAAAATACCAAACATCGCTTTTGACATGTACGCTTCAAGGTTACCGTTACCGCTGATTAGCCAACCAAAGGCAACAACCACGGAATTGGCGACGTCGACAATGTATGGTAATCCAACAACCCAATAGAACCAAGCAGCGAAGTAACCAACTTTGTCACCGCTCGTTCCCCGAACCCACGAAGTTAAACCGCCACCTTCTTGACTGAAGACCGAGCCCAAGTGACCAACCATTAGTGAGTAGGGAAGCACGTAAATAAATAGCATAACGATCCATGATGTAACAACACCAAGACCTTGATTTTGAAAATTATAAATAATATCGTCGAAACCGATAACGGTTACGAAATCCATAAGGGCAACAACTGGCCACTTAATAAAATTGCGGTTACCCGCTAATTCTAATCCATCATCTTTCATCAAATAATCCTCCGAGTTAATTCAAATCTTTTTGTGCGGCGTTTAAATGTGCACTGATTTGACCCGGAGACTTATTTTTGCGGTACAAGTAGACAAGCATTGCTTCGACTCCTCCTTAGCTTTTTTCTATATTGAGTATAGTGATGTTTATTAGTGAATGCCATAAATTTTTCACGAAAGAAAGTCTTAACCAAATTAATTATTTGTTTAGCAGTGGGCCTTGGCAAAATGAATTAACGATTATTAGTGTGGTCGAACGGCGCCATTTTAAGGAAAACGTGATTTTAGGCCATAAAAAGTGGCAGTAAAGACTAATTGAATCTGATAGTCATTACTGCCATTTTTTTGTGAAACTTCATTGACTGGTTTAGGTGATTTTTATTAGAAAATAATCACTGGTGTATCTAAAGCAACATCGGCGTAAACTTTTGCCATTGTTGTTGGCGGCGTGTTAACGCAGCCATGGGAACCGTGTGTTTTGTACCAATCGCCACCAAATGTTGGTTGCCACGAGGCATCGTGGATTCCGACACCGGTATAGTCAACCGGCATCCAGTAACTAACGGCTGAAGAGTAAGCTGAGCCATTATCATTTTTACCGGTCAATTTAGTATTACGCTGCTTATTCCAAACAAAGTAAACTCCAGATGGCGTATCTTGGCCAGGTTTACCAGTCACGACATCAGTATCTAATACCGATTTACCGTTTTTATAAACCCACATGTGTTGCGCAGATTTATCAACCTCAACGTAAGTATTACCGATGCCATCCTTACCGTAACCAATCCCAACCGTCACGGGTTCGCGGGTGAAATCTTTTTCTTTCAAAACTTCACTAGCTAGGGCCGCAGACTCACTGCTGGTCTTAATACTCCAGCCATAGTTACCGGCAGGCACTTTAACCTTGCCTTGCTTGGTACTATTGAATTCGATTGATTTATTGTAAGTGGCGTAGCGATTATTTAGCCCAACCACGTATTGTTTAACTTTAGCGGTATCTACAGCAATTTTACCGTTGTTATAGGTTTCCCAATCGTAGATCGTTGCTGCTGGGACTTGCAGTGTTTTACCATTAATTTTGTAAGTAATCTTTTCGGCATGAATCTTTTCCAATTTGGCTTTTGCGGTCTTTAATTGGGTTGCCGAACCAGTAACGGTTGGTTTGCTGTAATCATTCTTAAGTTGCACCGTTGTATTACCGCTAGTCAAACTAGTTTTAATACTCGTCTTTAATTTGGCACTATCTAATTGATTACCATAAACGGCCTTAGTGACAACAAAGCCATTGCTGCGTTTAGCAACGGTTGCATCTTGACTCGCTTTACGCCCTTTGTTTAACTGTTCGTTAGTTGTATTAAAAAATTGGTTAAAAGTCTGATTATTTAAATCCAGACTTTGATCGGCACTGACGTTACCACCAGTGAGGAGGTGTAGTGGCCACAGCCAAGGATTTTGGCTAGCCTGTAATGTTGTTAAGCTGTCCTTGAAGTTTGGTGTTACCCCGGCGTCCTTACCTTTAAATGATCCAACTTTTTTAGTACCATCCATAAAAGTAAAACTTTGATTATGAAAATGTTCTTTAAGTGCTGTGTTAGCCTGCGTTGTTGTTTTACCGCCAATACTTAAGCCAGCGACACTAGTTCGCGGTAGAAAAGTATTGCGGTACTGCATTCCTTTGACAATATAAATGCCAAGTAAAATAACGACAACTAAGCTCACCGCTAAAATGCGGTTACGATTTTTCATGTGGTCGTCCCTCCTATGATGGTGACCAGTAACTTTCCCTATTCTACCCAAAAAAGGCCGGAAAGAAAAGACAGTTGACCTTAATTTTTAGTAACGATCACTTTAAAAATGAAAAAAAGCACCATTTTTTCGATGTTTAGGCGACTATTTGAAGGTGGACCGAAGTAATGTAGGCCAGAAAAAGAAGCTTAGGTATAGGCCCAAGCTTCTTACGGATTGAATAGTTAATTATTGACGTGATTCAATGCCATTTTCTTTGAAGGCTTTGTCAGCAATTTCTTTAAGTGCTGCACCTGACTTAGTCATTTCGCTTGCTTCACGATCGGATAATGGTAATTCGATGATTTGTTGTAAACCATTCCGGTTGATGACGGCTGGTGTCCCAATGTAAAGGTCATGCAGGCCATATTCGCCGTCCATGTAAACGGATAACGGTAAGATAGTGTTTTCATCATCAAAAATTGCCTTAGTGATACGAGCCAAAGCGGCACCAATTCCGTAGTTAGTTGCACCTTTTTTGTTGATAATATCGTAGGCCGCATCGCGAACACTAACGAAGATTTCGTCTAATTTCTTTTGGGTGACTTCGGGATGCTTTTCCATCCATTCGTGCATTTGTAGGCCACCAAAGCTTAAATGAGACCAAACGGCAAATTCAGAATCACCATGTTCACCCATAATATAACCATGGACGCTGCGAGGCTCAACGCCAACCAATTCGCTGACGGCCACGCGTAAACGAGCAGTGTCTAACGATGTACCGGAGCCAATAACACGTTCCTTAGGGAAACCAGAGAGCTTCCAAGTAGCGTAGGTGAGAATATCAACTGGGTTAGCGGCAACTAAGAAGATACCGTCAAAACCAGATTCAACAACGGGATCAACAATTGACTTCAAAATCTTTAAGTTCTTGCTGACAAGATCTAAACGAGTTTCACCAGGCTTTTGTGGTGCGCCAGCAGTGATCACAACAAGATCAGCATCCTTCGCATCGGCGTAGCTACCTGAATAGATATTCTTAGGTGAATTCCAAGGTAATGCGTGGGATAAGTCAACGGCATCTCCCTCGGTCTTTTCCTTAGCAATATCAACAATTGCAACTTCTTGTGCGATGCCTTGGGTTAATAAAGCAAATGCATAACTAGAACCTACAGCGCCGTCACCGACAAGAAGAACTTTTTGATGTTTAAATGTTGCCACGATAAAATCATCCTTTCGTATGCAGAAAAATTTTTATTACATTAGTTATATTAACACAAATGTAAGCGCTTTGTCTTTGAAAAAATATTAAGGAATAATTTTGTTAGCGGGGAAAATTTACGGACTATGCTATAATAGTCCGGGATAAATAACTGAAGTTAAAAATGACGTGGTGCGTTTTAGGTTTACGTACCTTTTTCGTGTCTAACGAGGTCATTAAGGCCGTGTTTTTAGGGCATGGTTTTTGACGAATACCAAGTGGACGTTTTGCGCCAATAAGTTTTTGTGGGTAACACAAAATAGGAATTATAAGATTGAAAAAGGAGTAGAACTAATGAAAATGATCGTTGGTCTGGGAAATCCAGGCAAAAAGTATGCAGGAACAAAACATAATGTTGGCTTTATGACAATTGATTCAATTGCTAAGGCACACGACGTCACTTTAAATAAAAATGAATTTGAGGCCAATTACGGTACTTTCTTTTTAAATGGTGAAAAGGTGTTTTTGGTCAAGCCCCAAACTTACATGAATGATTCGGGACGGGCAGTTAAGCCGCTAATGACTTATTATCAAGTGCAGTTAGACGAACTATTGGTTATTTATGATGATATGGATTTGCCGGCTGGAAAAATTCGGTTACGGCAACATGGTTCGGCTGGTGGTCATAACGGGATTAAGAGTATGATCAGCTATTTGAGGACTAGCAATTTCAATCGAATTCGAATTGGAACGGATCATCCAGGCCGGGGAACAGTTGTGGATTGGGTGTTAACACCCTTTGCCAAGAATGTTCGGCCATTAATTGATGAGAGTATCGAAAAAGCGAGTGCGGCAGTCGAAAGTTGGACGGCTGAGCCAGATTTTATGCAAATCATGAATCAATACAACCGGAAAGGATAGTTACTGTTTATGGATTTAACGGAACTTTTATTACAAGCACCAACTTTTCGTGATTGGTTGGGCCAAATTAAGCCCGATAGTCGGCAATTAGTCACCGGACTACAGGATTCCGCAAGAACTCTGGTCTTGGCTGGTTTGGTGCGGGCAAAAAAACAGCCATTGTTGGTTGTGACAAATAGTTCTTATAATGCCAGTCAATTGGTTGATGATTTAACCAATCTATTACCAGATGAATCCGTTCAGTTATTCCCAGTTGATGAAGTAATGGCCGCCCAAGTTGCAACGAGTTCACCAGAATACCGTAGTGAACGTGTTCAGGCACTAAACTTTTTAGCCCAGGGGGAAGCTGGAATTGTGGTAACTTCCCTTTCTGGGATGCGGCAATACTTACCGCCTGTTGCAATCTGGCAACAGAGTGCAATTCCAGTTAAGGTTGGTGGCGAAATTGATTTAGAAAAATTGCGGGGGCAACTTGTTGCTACTGGCTATACTCGGGAACAATTGGTCGGTAAGCCCGGCGAGTTTGCCATGCGTGGTGATATTATTGATGTTTATCCGTTAAACGCCGAAAATCCTGTTCGAATTGATTTATTTGATACTGAAGTTGATTCATTGCGTTACTTTGAGGCCAGCACGCAGCGCAGCTTGGAGAACATCGAACAATTTACGATTTTACCGGCAACTGATTTTGTTGCGCCAGCAGAGCTATTGAAAAAGGCTGCCCCAAAATTGAGGAAGGCCTACCAAGCTGAGCTGGCAACAATAAAGGATAGTACTGAGCAGCAAGAATTGGAGACTAACTTTGCGCCCGTTTTGACTGCCTTTGAAAAGGGTGATCTGACTGAAGATCTGAACCGTTACCGCGATTTGATTTATGGTCAGAAGACAACTCTAGCCGATTATTTGGTTGCGGCGGGCTACTTGATTTTAGATGATTATCCGCGAATGGCCGAAACGGAGAAAAACCTAGCGGCCGATACTGCCCAGTGGTTCACTGAAGAATTAAGCCAACACCGGGTTTTACACACGCAGACGTTTGGCAATGAGTTGGCCAGTTTGTTGCGGAAAAGTCACCACACACACATTTATTTTTCATTATTTCAAAAAGGAATGGGCAATTTACGCTTAGATCATATTTTTGACGTTCAAAATCGGAATATGCAGCAATTTTTTGGCCAAATGCCTTTATTCAAAGCAGAGGTCGATCGGTGGCAGACTGAAAAACGGACGGTTGTTGTCATGGTCGGTGATGACGAACGGCGGGAACGGGTGAGTCAGACTTTACGCGATTTTAAAATTAAAGCAGTTTTGGCCCAGCCTGATCAGTTAGAAGTCGGTATTGTCCAAATTGTGGCCGCAACCTTACAAAATGGTTTTGAACTGGCAGAGGCTAACCTAGCAATTGTGACGGAAAAGGAGTTATTTAATCAGGTCGTCAAAAAGCGTGTTCGCCGCCAAACGTTGGCCAACGCAGAGCGAATTAAGAGCTATAACGAACTAAATCCTGGTGATTACGTTGTTCACGTTAATCACGGGATTGGTAAGTATGTTGGTATGCAAACGTTGGAAGTTGACGGGGCGCATCAAGACTACATTACGGTGCTGTACCAGGACAACGCGAAGATTTTCATTCCGGTAACACAACTGAATTTAATTCAAAAATACGTTTCCGCTGAAGGAAAAACACCACGAATCAATAAACTTGGTGGTGGCGAGTGGGCTAAGACTAAGCGGCGAGTTTCAGAAAAAATTGAAGATATTGCCGATGAGTTAATCGCACTTTACGCTAAACGGGAGGCCGAACAAGGGTATGCCTTTTCACGGGACAATCCCTACCAAAGAGAGTTCGAAGATGCTTTTCCTTATACTGAGACGGATGATCAGTTGCGAAGTGTCGCTGAAATTAAGCACGATATGGAACGAACCAAACCAATGGATCGTTTGTTGGTTGGGGATGTCGGTTTTGGTAAGACTGAAGTTGCAATTCGCACTATTTTTAAGGCGATTCAAGATGGTAAGCAGGCCGCTTTTCTGGTACCAACAACCATTTTGGCGCAGCAGCACTACAATACGATGCTGGAACGATTTAGCAATTTTCCAGTTCAAGTAGAATTGATGTCGCGTTTTCGAACGCGTAAACAAATTAACGCTACTTTAGCGAATATTAAAAGTGGTCAGGCTGACGTTGTTGTCGGCACCCACCGTATTTTATCGAAGGATGTTGAATTCAAAGACCTGGGCCTGTTAATTGTCGATGAGGAGCAGCGTTTTGGTGTTAAGGCTAAGGAACGTTTAAAAGAAATGCGTGCTTCCGTTGATGTATTGACCATGACGGCAACTCCGATTCCGCGAACCTTGAACATGTCAATGGTAGGCGTCCGTGATCTGTCGGTCATTGAAACACCACCGGCTAATCGCTACCCGGTCCAAACTTACGTCATGGAACAAAATGCTGGGGCAATCCGGGAGGGGATTCAACGGGAGATTGATCGAGGCGGCCAAGTCTTTTACTTGCACAATCGCGTTGAGGATATTGAACGAACCGTTGCGAATATTCAGGCCTTAGTGCCTAATGCGACCATTACCTATGCCCACGGCAAAATGACGGAAACCCAATTGGAAAACACGTTGTATGAATTTGTTCACGGTGGCTATGATGTTTTGGTCACCACAACCATCATTGAAAATGGGGTTGATATGCCTAATGTGAACACGTTGTTCGTTGAAAATGCCGATCACATGGGATTAGCACAGCTTTATCAGCTGCGTGGTCGAGTTGGTCGAAGTAGCCGGGTTGGTTATGCCTATTTTATGTATAAACAGGATAAAGTACTGACCGAATTAAGTGAAAAACGCTTGGCTGCGATCAAAGATTTTACCGAGCTTGGTTCTGGGTTTAAGATTGCCATGCGTGATCTGTCAATTCGCGGCGCCGGTAATTTATTGGGCAAGCAGCAACATGGGTTCATCGATTCAGTTGGTTATGATCTTTACTCACAGATGTTGTCTGAGGCGGTTGCTAAGAAACGTGGTGAAAAGCAAGTCGTTAAGACTGATTCTGAAATTGACTTGAAGGTTGAGGCCTATTTGCCAGGTGCTTACATTGAAGACGAGCGCCAGAAGATAGAAATTTATAAGCGTGTTCGGGAAATGGCTAATCAGGATGATCTACAAGAATTGGAATCTGATTTGATTGACCGTTTTGGTGATTACCCAATTGAGGTCACTAATCTTTTAAACGTGGGTGCGCTGAAATTAAATGCTGATCGTGCGTTGGTTGAACGCGTTCGTCAAGTTGACGATCAAATTAAAGTTACTTTGTCACCAAAGGGTAGCAAAAAGATTAAGCCAGAAGATGTTTTCAAAGCCTTAGCAGCAACCAAATTACGGGCGACGGTTAAAATGACGGATGGTAAACTAGTAACCACGCTGATTATTCAGCCGAAAATGCAGCAAAAGGATTGGATGAAAGAGTTAAACCAATTTTTAGAGGGGCTGGCGGTTTTCACTCAAGAAGAAACAAAGGTTGAAAATGAATGAAAAATCAGCAAATGAAGCACGTTATGCGCGGTGCATTAATCTTATCTGCGGCTTCGCTGATTGCTAAAATTTTAAGCGCAATTTACCGGGTTCCTTTCCAAAATTTGGTAGGTAACACTGGCTTTTACGTTTATCAACAGATTTATCCGATTTATGGTATTGGGATGACCTTTGCCTTATCGGGGCTACCAGTCTTTATTTCAAAATTAGTTGCGGAACAAAAGACACCACTGGCAAGGCGGCAAGTATTAAAACAGAGTCGACTGCTTTTAGCAGGATTGTCCGCCGTTATTTTCTTAGGGTTACAGTTGGGTGCCGGAAAAATTGCGTTGGCAATGGGGGATGGTCAATTAAAACCACTTATTTTAACCGTTTCGTTTATGTTTCTCGCCATGCCTTATTTGGCTGTTAGCCGAGGCTATTTTCAGGGGACATTTGAGATGGTACCAACGGCTATTTCCCAAGTTGCCGAACAGCTTGTGCGTGTTGGCGTTATCCTGATTGCCGCTTATTTGGCCGTTAAACAAGGCTGGTCGGTTTATAAAATGGGTAGTTGGGCAATGAGCGGAGCACTTTTTGGTGCTTTAGCCGCAGCGGGCGTTTTGGTTTATTTTGTTCGGCAGCAACAAACAAAACTAACTGGAGCCAATGCCACTATTTCTTACCGTTATTTGCTGAAACGTTTTCTGTTAGAAGGTGGCTCGATCTGTTTATTTTCGGCCATGATTATTTTGTTACAGTTGGTTGATTCCTTTACCGTTAAAAATGGGCTTGTTGCTAGTGGCGTCAGTCAAGGACTGGCCAAAAGTTTAAAGGGTGTTTATGATCGGGGGCAGCCATTAGTTCAACTTGGTCTAGTTGTGGCCACGTCGTTTTCTTCAACGTTGTTACCAAGTTTAACGAAGGCACGGCAGCAACGACAAATAACTAGTTTTTACCGAACGGCCAGCACGATGATTCATTTGAGCTTTGCGTTATCAGTTGCGGCAACGGCAGGTCTAATTGCGCTTATTCCTGGTATTAACCGGCTGCTATTTGGGAGTACTCAGGGGGATCTTGCAATTGGCTTATACCTACTCAGCATTATTTTTGTTGCCCTAATCAGTACCTATAATAGTGTTCTTCAGAGTCAAAATCAGTACCACCTGACGACAATTGCACTTTTTCTGGGAATAATTGTAAAGGTGCTATTGAATCGCTGGGCCACTTTTAGGTGGGGGATTACTGGTGCCAGTGCCGTGACAGTTATGGCGTTGGTGGTGACATTTTGCTTAATTTGGTGGCAATCGGACGATCAATTGCGCCGCGCTTTAGTTGCCCGGCAGTTTATGTTCAAACTAGTAGTCATTTGTTTTGTGATGATGTTGCTCATTGGGCCAAGTACAAGGTGGTTGATCAATGAATTGGCCGCCGGACGCTTACTGACAGGCCTGCTAACACTGCTAGCCGTTTTGATTGGCGGTATTATTTTCGTCTTGTTAGCAACTGTTGGTCACTTATTTAGTATTCGTGAGTGGCTTGCGTTACCATTAGGAAGACGGTATTTAAAATTTTTAAGTCGGAAATAAATTAAGAAATGAGGAAAAATGATGCGCTTAGATAAATTTTTGAAAGTTTCGCGAATTATTAAGCGACGAACGGTAGCCAAGGATATCGCCGATCAAGGGCGAATTAAAGTTAACGATAAGGTTGCTAAATCATCAACTGATGTTTTAGTAGGGGATGTTTTAACCATTAAGTTTGGAAATAAAACGTTGACCGTTAAAGTAAAGCAATTGCTGGATACAACCAAAAAGGATGCAGCCGAGGAGCTTTACGAGACGGTGTCGGAAACATTTGAAAAAATCTATTAAAATCGAATAATGCATGGACAGCCCAAACAAAGCTTGTTATACTTTCAGTATAATTACGCGCTTTTGTTAGGGTTTTTTTATTGGAAAATGTCTAAAAAGGTGTTCGGATTTTAGGCATTGATAAGCTGAAATTTGGTATTAGTTTTACGGAGGGCCTTGCAAAATTAGTTACAAAACAGGTTTAAGTTTTAACGATGACTTTTTAGAAAGAAGGACTGGGTATGCTACAATCTAGACGACCAATTGCAGATAATGTTAATCCATACCAAAAGTTGGCTGGTGCTAGACATCAAAAGGCGGCGTACTTGGAACACGTTAAAAAAGTACATAAAAGACGGATCGCGCTTTTGTTAGGCTTACTCGTTGTTATTCTTGCAGTTTGTGGCTTTCAGATTTATCGTTCCAACCAAACGTTGGCGCAAACTAATCAGCAAGTCGCGCTGCAGTCCGTTAAGTTAAAACAAGTTAAAACGAATAAGGCAGATTTAAAGTTACAAGTCAAACAGCTGCAAAATAATGACTATTTGCAGAAGGTTATTCGCCAAAAATACTATTATTCAAAAGGAAACGAAACAATTTACAGTTTACCGACTGATAAAGCGGCAACGATCCCGGGAGAATAGTTTGTTAAGAGGTTGACGCTTGCACTGTTGCTGACCTATGCTATACTTATAGCTACATGATCTAAGGAGGAAAAACTTTTTTATGGCAATTGAAGTCGGAGCTAAAGTTTCTGGTAAAGTTTCTGGGATAACGAATTTCGGGGCCTTTGTTGATTTGGGTGACCACAAAACTGGGTTAGTTCATATCAGTGAAATTTCTGATAGTTATGTCAAAGATATTCATGATGTGTTATCTGTTGGTGATGAAGTAACGGTTAAAGTTATGTCGGTTGGTGATGATGGCAAGGTCGGACTTTCAATTCGACATGCAGTTGATAAGCCAGCGACGGAACACCGCCCAGAGCATAATCATGAAAATCATCATAATTCGAACCATTCAGGTTCCAATGGTCGTTCTCAGAGTCACGGTAACAGTGGTGGCGGTGGCCGAAAACATTTCCAAGAAAACAAGAAAGAAGACTTTGATGATTTATTGTCAAACTTCCTTAAAGACAGTGAGTCACGTTTAACTGACTTAAAACGAAATACTGAAGGTAAACGCGGTGGCCGTGGTGGCCGGCGCAGTTAATTTTTAAAAATATGAGTGGATCAAGAAATCCTGTGTACTTAGGTAACGAGTCTTAGGGCTCGGTTAGTGATTATGAGATCACTAATACTAATGACCAGTATTTTTGATCCACTATTTTAGTTTTAGAAGAAGTCCGGTTTTTGAAGTGGTAAATTTTATACTAAGAGAATGATCTGGATTATGTTAGGAAAATACTTTTAATCGTGTTTATCTGACCAATTTGGGGTAAACGTGTTGGGAAAGGCAGCTTCCTGTGCTTAGTTACGATCGCCAAATCATCTGTTTCACAGATAATTCGTCAATCTAGGCTAATCCTCGGAAGCTAACCGCTTTTTCCAACACTCTTATAAATGTAGGAGGTAGATCGTGGAAAGACGCTTTCGGCAGCACGTTCAAACAAATCATTTTTGGTCGGCAGGTCAACGCGTTTTGGTGGCAGTGTCGACTGGGGCAGATTCGATGGTCCTATTAACACTGCTACAACGGTTACCGCTAAATTTGCGGCCAAAGATTGGTGTTGTACACGTTAATCATCAATTACGGCAACAAAGTGAGCAAGAAGAAGTATTTTTAACTGCTTACTGTCAAAGGCAGCGATTACCGCTTTTTAAAACACGTTGGCTGGATCATCCACTAACGGGCGTTGAACAGGCGGCAAGGCAGTTTCGCTACCATTTTTTTGCGGATATAATGCGCCAACATCACTATTCAATCCTATTAACGGCGCATCATGGTGATGATGAATTGGAAACAATTTTAATGAACTTGGTTCGTGGTGGTGATATTCAAACGATGACCGGTATTAGAAGCCAACGTACTTTTGCCAGCGGAAGGCTAATGCGGCCGTTACTTATTTTCTCGAAGCAAGAGTTACGCGACTACGCGAATCAACAACAAATTAAGTATTTTGATGACGTCACCAATAATGATTTAACCTTTATGCGCAATCAAATTCGGCATCAAGTTGTGCCCATTTTAAAGCAGGATAATCAGCAAGTATTGGCACATGCAGTTGCGTTTTCGGAGCGCCTGCAGCGACTACTTCGGGTGAACCAACAATTTACGGATGAACAATTGCAACAGATTGGCCAGTTTAGTGTAGCGGGATTTCAGGGTAAAGTGAGTGCCTTTAAAATTTTCTCACCCGATCAGCAAGTGTTGTTATTAGATCGAATTGTTGAGCGCTGCTTGATCCAGCAAGGCACCACCGTTAAAGAGAGCCAAAAACAGCAATTATTGCGGGCAATTTTATCGGTTACTAAACCCCAGAGTCGGATTGATTTGGCTAATTCGTGGCGGTTTGAAAGAAGCTATGATTTATTTGCGTTTAGGCCGAGGCAGATGAAAAAAGTATCTGAAACAGCGGTGTGTCAATTGAACGTTGGTCAGTGGCAGCAAGTTGATCAGCAGCAGATTGGGCTGGTGACGGAGCAAGCAACTTTGAGGCCAGGCGATGACGTATTATCGGTTTACCTAGCACCAACAGAGCTACCGTTAATTGTGCGTCACCGGCAACCAGGTGATCAATTAGCTATAAAAACTGGTCACCAGTCGGTTAAACGACTATTGATTAATGAAAAAGTTCCAAGTGAAAAACGGGAACGACTTTGGTTAGTTACAACGGCCCAAAATAAAGGGTTATGGTTATTAAATTTAAAAAAAGCACAATTGTTTAATCAAATACAAACTGATAAAATACATTACAGACTTGTATTGAGAAATGTTTGAGAGGAGTTCGTTTATGCATCAAGATATTGAGCAGGTGTTATACGATCAAAAAGCACTTACTGAAGTCACTAAATCCCTTGGCGCACAACTGACGGTTGATTACGCCGGTAAGAATCCCTTAGTTGTCTGTGTTTTAAAGGGGGCCATTTTGTTCATGGCTGATCTAGTTCGCCAAATTGATACCCACGTTGAACTTGATTTTATGGATGTTTCAAGTTATGGTGGCGCAACAGTTTCTTCAGGCGAAGTTAAAATCGTTAAGGATTTAGACACAAGTGTTGAAAATCGTGATGTTTTAATTGTTGAAGATATTGTGGATACCGGACGAACGTTGAATTACATTGCTGATCTGTTTAAATATCGCAAAGCAAAGTCAGTTAAAATTTGTACGTTATTGGATAAGCCAGAAACACGAGTTGTCCCAGTGCACGTTGATTATTCTGGCTTTAAAGTACCCAATGCATTCTTAGTTGGATACGGCTTAGATTATGCCGAACACTACCGTAACCTGCCGTATATCGGCATTTTAAAATCTTCCGTTTATCAGACGAAATAATGGTCAATGAAAGTCAGTTATGCTATTATCAATTAGTAAATGATATGACAAGTTATCATTTCTATAAAAAGAAAACGGGAACGGAGGTCACATATGAATAATAAGAAAAATGGGCTTTTTCGTAACAGTCTATTTTACATTGTTATCTTCCTCGCGTTGATGGGTGTTATCTATTTCTTTACGAATGGACAGTCCAACACGCAATCAAAGGAAATTCAATCTAGTGCGTTTGTCACTCAGTTAAAAGATAACAAGATTAAAAACTTTAGTGTTCAGCCAAATAACGGGGTCTATAAGATTACCGGTGAATACCGCAAAGCACAAAAGTCGAAGTCGACGGGCGGTGGTTTTGGCCTTGTTCCTAGTTCCAGTTCCAGCGTTAAGAGTTTCACAACAACAATGCTTGACAGTGATTCTCAAGTATCGCAAATGACGCAAGCTGCTTCTAAAAACAATGTCACCATGAATACTAAAGCGGAAGAATCCAGCGGCTTTTGGGTTCAGATGTTACTTTATGCCTTACCAATTGTGATGTTCATCTTCTTCTTCTATATGATGATGAGCCAATCAGGCCAAGGTGGCGGTGGCAACAATCGGGTTATGAATTTTGGGAAGTCCAAGGTAAAACCAGCTGATAAAAAAGCTAACAAAGTACGTTTTTCTGACGTCGCAGGTGCGGAAGAAGAAAAACAGGAATTAGTTGAGGTTGTTGAATTCTTGAAAGATCCGCGGAAGTTTGTTTCCTTAGGGGCGCGAATTCCAGCGGGGGTACTTTTAGAGGGACCGCCTGGTACTGGTAAAACTTTACTTGCCAAAGCTGTTGCCGGTGAAGCTGGCGTCCCATTCTTCTCAATTTCAGGTTCTGACTTCGTTGAAATGTTCGTCGGTGTTGGTGCTAGTCGTGTTCGTGATTTATTTGAACAGGCTAAGAAAAATGCACCAGCAATCATCTTTATTGATGAAATTGATGCCGTAGGTCGCCAACGTGGTAGTGGTGTCGGTGGCGGACACGATGAACGTGAACAAACATTGAACCAGTTATTGGTTGAATTAGATGGTTTTACAGGTAATGAAGGTGTCATTGTAATTGCTGCAACTAACCGTTCTGATGTTTTGGATCCAGCCTTACTTCGTCCAGGCCGTTTTGACCGGAAGATTTTAGTTGGTAGTCCTGACGTTAAGGGTCGTGAGGCAATCTTAAAGGTTCATGCTAAAAACAAACCGTTTGCTGACGATGTTGATCTCAAGGTAGTTGCTCAGCAAACACCAGGTTTCGTGGGTGCTGATCTAGAAAATGTACTTAATGAAGCTGCCTTAGTTGCCGCACGTCGTGGTAAGCAAAAAATTGATGCTTCTGATGTTGATGAAGCAGAAGACCGTGTTATCGCTGGCCCAGCCAAGCGTGATCGTGTTATTAGTCCTAAAGAACGTAACATGGTTGCTTTCCATGAAGCAGGGCATACAGTTGTTGGCATGGTGCTCAGTGATTCACGAACTGTTCGTAAAGTTACGATTGTTCCTCGTGGGCGTGCAGGTGGTTATGCCATTATGTTGCCACGGGAAGATCAATTCTTGATGACTAAGAAAGAATTGAACGAGCAGCTTGTCGGTTTACTTGGTGGTCGAGCAGCTGAAGAAATTATCTTTGGTACGCAATCAACTGGTGCCTCTAATGACTTTGAACAGGCAACATCACTCGCTCGCTCAATGGTTACGCAGTACGGGATGAGCTCGAAATTGGGTAATATTCAGTATGAAGGTCGCGCAATGCAGCAACAAGAATTTGGTGTACGGCCATATTCTGAAGCAACTGCAACCGCCATTGATGATGAAGTTCGGCGAATTATGAACGAGGCACATCAACGTGCTTACGACATTATTCAATCTCATCGTGCGCAGCATAAGTTAATTGCTGAAAGTTTGCTCAAGTATGAGACGCTTGATGAAAAGCAAATCATGAGCCTGTTTAAAGATGGTGTTATGCCCAATATGGGTGGCTCCAGCGAATTTCCTAGTGAAAAGGCAGCAACTTTTGAAGAATCCAAGAAAGAATTGGAACGACAAGATGCTGAAAAACAAGCTGAGGAAAAGAAAAATGATCAAACGGATAATTCCGATGATACTAGTAAACCTGAGTCAGCTGGTCCCGAATCAGCCGATGCAGCGCCAACTAGTGAAGCACCAAAAGATGATCAGCAAGATGATTAACTGATTTATAAAGAGTGGGACAAAAGGCAACTTACTTTCAGGCTAGATTTTCTAGCGGAAAATGTCTTTTGGCGCACTCTTTTCTTATGTTACTGAGTTGCAGTTTTATAAGACAAAGATAAATAGAAATAAGCAAACGGAGGAATTAAGAATGGCGGATTATTTAATTAAGAGCCTAGCGTACAATGATACGGTTCGTGCTTACGCAGTTGATGCCAGTCAGCTAGTCGCGGAGGCACAGCGGCGGCATGGTACTTGGAGTGCGTCTTCGGCAGCACTTGGGCGAACGCTTATTGCAACACTTTTAATGAGCTCAGCCGGGCTGCAGGGATCAGAAAAAATGACAGTAAAGGTAATGGGTGACGGCCCAGTGGGTGCAATTGTTGCGGATGGTAACACCAGCGGCACGGTCAAGGGTTACGCACAAAATCCTCATGTCCACCTGCCATTGAATAAGAAGCACCATATCGATGTGGCCGGTGCAGTTGGCAAGAATGGTACGATTGCGGTGACTAAGGATATGGGCCTAGGTAAACCATTTACCGGACAAACGCCGATTGTTTCCGGGGAGTTAGGTGATGACTTTACCTACTATATGGCCGCTTCTGAACAAATTCCTTCATCAATCGGGGTTTCGGTTTTTGTTAAGCCAGATAATTCGATTGATGTTGCTGGTGGCTTTTTGATTGAAATGATGCCTGGTGCAACCGACGCAACCGCACAAGAGCTGGAACAGAAAATAAAGGCGTTACCATTAGTTTCGGATATGTTGCGTGCTGGTAAAACACCAGCGGCAATTTTAACCGATATTTTTGGTGCCGAATTAAAAATCATTGAAAAAATGCCGGTTGCCTATAAGTGTGACTGTTCAAAGGCACGTTTTGGTAAATCGATTGCTAGTTTGAATCCGGAAGAAATTCAAGCAATGATTGATGAAGATGGTGGTGCAGAGGCCGTTTGCCAATTTTGCGGTAATAAATATGAATTTTCAGTTGCGGAACTAAAAACGTTAAAAATGGCCGCTGAAGTAAAGAAGAATAACTAGGAGATTGAAGCAGGGGAGCGGGACAAAAAGTCGGTTTTGGGTTTACTGCGTAAGGTAGACCAATTCAATAACCGTACTATGGGGTATTGAATTAAGACACGTAAACCCAGACTTTTGGCGCACGTTCTAGAGTGATTTTTCGGAAACAATTAGAGGCTAGGACTTTTGTCCGGCCCCTTTTTATTAAAGATCTAAATTCATTTGCGGTTGTTAAGTTCTTTTAATGCGGCCGTAAGTTATTTTTGGGCCATATTTGATAATAGAATTAGGTTTAAATTAGCTAGTCTAGACACTTCTTAGCTGACTTCTTTTGTCAAATGAGCATTTGTGCTATTATACGTAAGATGTTTTAAATTCGAGTAGTTTTAAATAAGGTGGGAAATTTATGGAATGGAAAATTGGTAACGTCACGATTCCAAATCAAGTTGTTGTGGCACCAATGGCTGGCATAACGAATGCTGCCTTTCGGTTAACTTGTCGTGAATTTGGTGCCGGTCTAGTTGTCTGCGAAATGATCAGCGACCGTGGCATTATGCACCATAATGCGAAAACGATGAGTATGCTTTTTGTCGATCCCAACGAGCACCCAGTTAGTGTTCAGATATTTGGTGGGACCAAGGAAACCTTGGTTGCGGCCGCAGAATTTGTGGATCAGCACACTACGGCCGACATTATTGATATTAATATGGGCTGTCCCGTGAACAAGGTTGTTAAAACCGATGCTGGTGCCAAATGGTTGCTGGATCCCAATAAAGTATACGAAATGGTGGCCGCAGTGACGGCCGCCGTTAGCAAACCAGTAACGGTTAAGATGCGAACTGGCTGGGATGAAGACCATATTTTTGCCGTTGAAAATGCTGTGGCCGCCCAAAAAGCTGGTGCTGCAGCACTGGCCATGCACGGGCGTACCCGCAAACAAATGTATACCGGCCACGCTGATTGGAATATTCTAAAGGATGTTCGGGATCACCTGACGATTCCATTTATGGGAAACGGTGACGTTCGAACGCCTGAAGATGCGAAGCGAATGCTTGATGAAGTTGGTGCCACGGCAGTGATGATTGGTCGTGCTGCTCTAGGCAATCCGTGGATTCTTAAGCGGACAAATGAATATTTACGTGATGGCGTTTTACTGCCTGAGCCCACACCAAGAGAAAAAATTCAGACGGCTAAACTCCATTTGGATCGGTTAGTTGAATTAAAAGGTGAAAAGATTGGCGTTCATGAATTTCGAACTTCTTCCGCGTACTATCTAAAAGGTATTTCCCGTGCGGCTAAAACTAAGGTAGCCGTTAATAAGGCCGAAACGGAACAAGAAGTAGATACTATTTTTGATGATTTCGTTGAAAAGACAGAACAGCGCGAAGCTAAAAAAGCGGCTTATTTAAAGGCTAAGCAAGTGTAATCGTGAGTTTGCACTTGCTTTTTCATGATTAAATTGGCAAGATAAGTAGTGAAGCATGTTGAATGGAGGAATTTTAATTGGCAAATAAGGGTCAAAAGCCAAACGAGATGAATGACCAATTACGCGTTCGCCGGCAGAAGATGCAGGAACTGCGCGATGAGGGCATTGATCCTTTTGGTCACCGTTTTGATCGTGATGCAATGACACAAGGATTGCATGATAAATACGGTGAGACAACTAAAGAACAACTTGAAGAAGAAGAACATATTGTTACAATTGCTGGTCGAATGATGACTAAACGTGGTAAGGGTAAGGTTGGTTTTGCCGATTTTGCTGATCGCGACGGACGAATTCAAGTTTACGTACGTAAAGACGAAGTTGGGGAAGAGAATTACCACATCTTTAAGTGCTCGGACATTGGCGACATCATGGGAATTACTGGCAGTATCATGAAAACTGATACTGGTGAATTAACCATTCGGGCCAACCACGTTACTTTTCTTAGTAAGGCATTACGGCCACTACCTGATAAGTATCATGGTCTCCAAAACGTTGAGCAAAAGTACCGACAGCGTTATTTGGATCTGATTTCAAACCGGGAAAGTTTTGATCGGTTCATGAAACGAAGTCACATTATTAGTGCCGTTCGTGAATACTTAGATCAACATGAGTTTACTGAAGTGGAAACACCTGTTTTACATACGCAAGCAGGGGGCGCTTCGGCACGACCATTTACAACGCACCATAATGCGTTGAACATTGATCTTTACTTGCGAATTGCGTTGGAACTTCATTTGAAGCGCCTAATTGTTGGTGGCATGGAGCGGGTCTACGAAATTGGACGTGTTTTCCGGAATGAAGGGATTGATACAAGACATAACCCCGAATTTACGATGCTAGAAACTTATGCTGCCTATTGGGATTTAACTGATGTGATGGACGAAACTGAAGGAATTTTCCGTTTTGCGGCCCAAAAGGTAAACGGTTCTGGCCAAATAACGTATCAAGGTCAATCAATTGATCTTGATAAACCATTTAAACGAATTCACATGGTTGACGCCATTAAAGAACAGACTGGTGTTGATTTCTGGCCAAAGATGAGCGTTGCGGATGCACAAAAATTAGCGGATGAGCATCACGTGGAGTATCAAGAGTGGTGGACGGTTGGGCATATTATTAATGCTTTCTTTGAGACCTTTGTTGAAGAAACACTGACACAACCAACGTTCATTTACGGACATCCAATTGAAATTTCCCCATTAGCCAAAAAAGATCCTAAAGATCCACGTTTTGTTGGTCGTTTTGAATTATTTATTCATGGTGGTGAGTACGCAAATGCCTTCACTGAATTAAATGATCCAATTGATCAGCGTGAACGCTTTGAGGCGCAGGCCAAGGAACGTGAAGAAGGTAATGATGAAGCACATGGGATTGATGAAGATTACGTTGAGGCGTTAGAGTACGGTATGCCGCCAACTGGTGGATTGGGTATCGGTATCGATCGTCTAGTAATGTTATTAACCGATGTTGATTCAATTCGCGATGTTTTGCTGTTCCCAACAATGCGACCTGAAAAGACTTTAACGGATGATGAATTATAGATAAAAGGAGCGGAACAAAAGTCGGTTTTGGGTTCACTACGTAACACAGGCTAATTCAATAACCATTGTACGGTTATTGAATTAGCTGTAGCCGTGTTTGAAAAAGCAGTTTTCTGTGCTTGCCATAGTTGAATGGACAACGGATGGAACATCAGGATTATTAGCGTACTTGGCTAATAATCTTCAATTGCGGAATAGTAGTTACGATCGCCAAATTATCTGTGCAACAGATAATTTGGCGATCGTAACTAAAATAGGGCACGTGACCCTAGACTTTTGGCACACGTTCTAGAGTAATGATCAGAAATATAAGAGGCTAGGGCTTTGGTCCCAGACTCTTTTTATTTTGGCATTAATTAAGTATTGGTTGAATGCTACTAATGGAGAAGGAAATAGACCGAATAGAACGAATTTATATTAAAAAAGCGAACTTTTATGCAAGTCACTAGGCTAATGTTTGTACTTTAAAATAGACTTATTTTTTTAAATAAATATTGTTGACGAACACTAAAAAACTTGGTATAGTTATCTCTGTTGTCAAAGCGACTGCATAAGTTGCTCTGAGCTTTGAAAAAAGTTCTTGACAACAAATTAGATTCTTGCTAAACTATAAAAGTTGTCGCGTTAAGCAAACTTGAATATTGATTGAATAAAAATTCAAATTACTGCTTGACAAGCAACCGCTTAATCTGCTATACTGATTGAGTTGTCGCTGACAATGATTCAATGAAGTAGACCTTTGAAAACTGAACAAAGTTTCGACAAATCAAATGTGTAGGGTCTTTTTTTAACCGTTCTTCGGACCGGTTGGAAGAAGCAAACATTTGCGAAGTCAATTCAATTTGAATTATAACTCGCTAGCAACAAAATCAATTGAGCAATCAATTTTCATTTTATATGAGAGTTTGATCCTGGCTCAGGACGAACGCTGGCGGCGTGCCTAATACATGCAAGTCGAACGCACAGATATCAACAGAAGCTGCTTGCAGTGGAAGTTAATTGATGTGAGTGGCGGACGGGTGAGTAACACGTGGGTAACCTACCCAAAAGTGGGGGATAACATTTGGAAACAGATGCTAATACCGCATAATTTAAGTGACCACATGGTCACTTAATGAAAGATGGTTTCGGCTATCACTTTTGGATGGACCCGCGGCGTATTAGCTAGTTGGTGGGATAACGGCCTACCAAGGCGATGATACGTAGCCGACCTGAGAGGGTAATCGGCCACATTGGGACTGAGACACGGCCCAAACTCCTACGGGAGGCAGCAGTAGGGAATCTTCCACAATGGACGAAAGTCTGATGGAGCAACGCCGCGTGAGTGAAGAAGGTTTTCGGATCGTAAAACTCTGTTGTTGGAGAAGAACAGGGACTAGAGTAACTGTTAGTCCTATGACGGTATCCAACCAGAAAGCCACGGCTAACTACGTGCCAGCAGCCGCGGTAATACGTAGGTGGCAAGCGTTGTCCGGATTTATTGGGCGTAAAGCGAGCGCAGGCGGTTTTTTAAGTCTGATGTGAAAGCCTTCGGCTTAACCGAAGAAGTGCATTAGAAACTGGGAAACTTGAGTGCAGAAGAGGAGAGTGGAACTCCATGTGTAGCGGTGAAATGCGTAGATATATGGAAGAACACCAGTGGCGAAGGCGGCTCTCTGGTCTGTAACTGACGCTGAGGCTCGAAAGTATGGGGAGCGAACAGGATTAGATACCCTGGTAGTCCATACCGTAAACGATGAATGCTAAGTGTTGGAGGGTTTCCGCCCTTCAGTGCTGCAGCTAACGCATTAAGCATTCCGCCTGGGGAGTACGACCGCAAGGTTGAAACTCAAAGGAATTGACGGGGGCCCGCACAAGCGGTGGAGCATGTGGTTTAATTCGAAGCTACGCGAAGAACCTTACCAGGTCTTGACATCCTTTGACCACTGTAGAGATACAGCTTTCCCTTCGGGGACAAAGTGACAGGTGGTGCATGGTTGTCGTCAGCTCGTGTCGTGAGATGTTGGGTTAAGTCCCGCAACGAGCGCAACCCTTATGACTAGTTGCCAGCATTAAGTTGGGCACTCTAGTGAGACTGCCGGTGACAAACCGGAGGAAGGTGGGGATGACGTCAAATCAGCATGCCCCTTATGACCTGGGCTACACACGTGCTACAATGGTTGGTACAACGAGTTGCGAACCCGCGAGGGTAAGCTAATCTCTTAAAGCCAATCTCAGTTCGGATTGTAGGCTGCAACTCGCCTACATGAAGTCGGAATCGCTAGTAATCGCGGATCAGCACGCCGCGGTGAATACGTTCCCGGGCCTTGTACACACCGCCCGTCACACCATGAGAGTTTGTAACACCCGAAGCCGGTGGGGTAACCTCTATGAGGAGCTAACCGTCTAAGGTGGGACAGATGATTGGGGTGAAGTCGTAACAAGGTAGCCGTAGGAGAACCTGCGGCTGGATCACCTCCTTTCTAAGGAAAATATTACGGAAACCTACACGATTTGTTGAAACTTTGTTTAGTTTTGAGAGGTTTACT
>NZ_RHNQ01000069.1 GCF_003946275.1 Loigolactobacillus backii | reverse complement strand
CAAAAAGCACATTCACCGAAGTGAATGTGCCGTTCAAAATCTCCACCAATACGATTTGACAGAGACCCAAAAAAAGCTCATGCGGATAATTATCCGTATGAGCTTTATTCGGTAGCGCAAGTTTAGAACTTAACTTCGTTCTTGCTTTCGCCCTTTTCAACCATTTCTGTTGCTGAATCTAAGGCAACGTCAACCATGTTCTTAACGGCAGTTTCAGTATAGAAAGCAACGTGCGGTGTAACTAAGATATCACGTTGTGCCAATAAGTCACGTAAAGTTGCGTCTGGTACTTCTTTGCCAGTAAAGTCGTTGTTGAAGATGCCAACTTCGTTTTCGTAAACGTCAAGTACGGCACCGGCAACCTTACCTGATTTATAACCGGCAAGTAAGTCCTCAGCATCCAACAAGTCGCCACGGGCGGTATTAATGATATAAACGCCGTCCTTCATTTTAGCAATGGAGTCTTTGTTAATCATATGATAATTTTCTTTTGTAGCTGGAGCATGTAACGTAATGACATCGGATTGAGCCAGTAGTTCATCCATTGTGTCAACGTACATACCAGTTGCTTCAAGGGCTGGATTATGGTAAACATCATAGCCGATGACTTTAGCACCAAAACCTTTATAGATGTTGATTCCGGCCTGGCCAATACGTCCAGTACCAACAACACCAACGGTCATTGTGTGCAATTCTTTAGCAATATCTGGTTCCCAACGGAAATCACCTTTTGCGGTTTTTTCGTTGAATTCTGGTGTCCGACGAAGTAATTGCATTAAACCTGTAATTGCAAGTTCAGCAATAGCACTTGGTGAGTAACTAGGTACATTGGTTACTCGAACGCCGTTAGCCTTAGCAACATCTGTAGGAATGTTATCAACACCGACGTTACGGATTGATAGGTCTTTAATACCAAATTCCTTCATTGCTGGAAAGATTTCTTCATCATAAGGCAATTGTTGGTAAGCGACAATGGCATCATAGCCCTTAGCCTGCTTAACCGTATTTTTGTCTAACAACTCAGAAACAAGTTTTACTTCTGCATTATGTTCTTTTGACCAAGCATTGGCATAGCCTTCTTCGTCCTTACGAACACCATAAACGATATATTTCATAATAATAGTAATTCTCCCTTCTCTAACATTAACATTATAAGCACCAGTTTAATTTTGGTAAAGGGCCAATTCAATTTTTTTCAAAAGATAGCACCTTTAAACAGCAAAAAAAGAAGTTTTTTTGATCGCAGCTGGTGTTTAAAAGCGTATTCTGCCTTCAAAGCGGCCGATTTAGTTAAGAATTCCTGTTGATAAAGTAATTTTACTGGTCGGCGCTTTTTTAGACGTGTATATTTTGCTCCCTTACCAGAATTATGCGTCGCTACTCGCTTGGTAACATCCGTTGAAAAGCCACCATAAAGGGTGTTATCTGCACAAAGTAAAACGTAAAAATAAAACTTAGTCACCCGTTACCGTCTCCCCGTATAACAATTTGTGAACTTCGGGTGAGTAATTTCCATCCTTAGCGTAAACGACTAGCGGTGGTAAGAAGCGCTGCCCACCGAACTTACCATCTTTAATGAATTCAACTAACACCATATTAGCTTCCCGTTGAGCTAAAGGATGGACCAAACGAATTCGTTTAGCAATTAATCGGTGCTGCTGGGCCTTGGTCACTAACTCGACAAATCGATCGGGCCGGTAGACAAAATAGGCCTTACCGTTCATTTTAAGTAAACCACTGGTGATCGTTAAGATGCTGTCCAAGTTAGTTTTTAATTCATGCCGGGCAATCGCCAGGTAAGGATTAGGGTTCTTTTTACTAGTTGGTAAATGAGAAAAGTACGGCGGATTACAAGTGACGACATCGACACTATCTTTAGGGATCACTTCAAAAGTTGTCGCTAAATCCCGCTCAAAAACGTTAATCTGCCGTTCTAGATGATTTAAAATAACTGAGCGGCGAGCCATGTCGGCAAGTCGTGGTTGTAATTCAATTGCACTAATTGATCCTGCCGTTTTCTGCGTTAAAAAAAGACCGACTGCACCATTGCCGGCACATAAGTCAACGATTTGACTATGCTGGTGCAAAACCGCAAAATCGGCTAATAGGACTGCATCCAATGAAAATGAAAAAACGTCTGGGCTTTGGATGATTTTAATATTCTGACTATAAAGTTGATCAATTCGTTCTCCTGGTTCAAGCATATCGGTTCCTCCACCTATTAATGTCAAAATTATACGGCAATTATTTAAGTGAAACAAACAAAAGTGACATTCACAACCAAAGAAAATCTGGTATAATGATGTCTGAATTAATTCCGGAAGGGAATGCTGTTATGTTTTACTCATTTGCACGCGTAGTAGTGCGTATTCTAGTTTTCTTAATTAACGGCAATGCACATTACGAAAATAAAGAACAATTACCTAAAGGTGCTTATATCTTAGTTGGGCCCCACCGTACCTGGTTTGATCCCATTTATTTTGCCTTGGCCGCTAGTCCAATGAAATTTTCATTTATGGCTAAAGAAGAACTATTTAAAAATCCAATTATTCGTTTCATTTTGGTTCACGCAAATGTTTTTCCAGTTAACCGGGCACATCCAGGTCCGTCAGCAATTAAGCGCCCCGTTAAGATCTTACGTCAGGGAAAATTATCTTTAATTATGTTTCCTTCAGGTACGCGGCACTCTAAAGAGCTCAAGGGTGGTGCACTAATCATTGCTAAAATGAGTGGTGTGCCCCTCGTTCCAACCGTTTATCAAGGCCCCCTTTCGTTCAAACAGTTATTTAGCCGGAAACGGATCACGGTTCGCTTCGGTGAACCGATCTACGTGGGTAGCAAAGCTAAAACGGATAAGGCGGGTATAGCAAAAATCGATGACCAAATGCAAGCCGCTTTTAACCAATTAGATCAAGAAATCAACCCTGATTTCAAATATAACCCAACACAAAAAAAGGACTGACTTATCGTCAGTTCTTTTTTTGATTAATATTAACTGTAATTCAATGATTACAAGGCCGATCAAACTTATTACTCAAAGGTAGCCTAAATTGGCTTTCCCAGACTCTTTTAATTCAATTTATCATTGAGTACTAAAAACAATTTAAGGCGACTCCCTAAATAAATTAACGGTTATTTTGACTTAGCTGCCTTTTTTGATTGAGCTTTCATTGAAGACATCATTTGATTTAGTTTTTTCTCTGATGGTTTTTGACCCATCTGCATCATCATTTGGCGCATCATATCTTCTGAAATTGGTGGATTGTCAGCTAAATAACGTTTCATATACTGACGGGCTCCAAAGAAACCACCAATAACACCGAGTGCCGCCCCAATAACAAAGACCAAAATTAACATTCCCACGTCGTGTTTCTCCCTTCATAATTAAACTCACACATAATTCTACACAACTCACAGCTAAAAGAAAAGACTGCTTTTGGCTTTTTAGTCTTTTCGCCAACCTTTTTCACGTTGGATTCGTTGAACCTTATCTGGTGTGATTTCTTTGCCCTTTTTGTCAAAGAGCTGCGTTGTTTCAATTTGTTGACGTAAATTTTCTCTAAAACTAGCAATGTATTCCTTACGTAATTGCTGTTGCTCTTGCTTTTCATCTGCCGTTAATTCTGATTTCTTCGCCTTTGCGGCCAGCTCGTTAATTCGTTTTAGTCGTTTAGTAATTGCCATTTTAATCGACTCCCTTATTTTGTAGACTATTTTAACAAAAAAATGCGGATAATCAACCATTTAAACGCGAACATTTGTTTGAAAAGCCCATTTTTCTATGCTAAACTAAACATATTAAATAGATTGAGGTGTCAATCATGATAAAAGCCCATGAAACAAAGCAATTAGAGGTGCTCCGTTTCATTCACGAACGAGTTAATGAAAAAGGCTATCCGCCCACCGTTCGCGAAATTGGAGCAGCCGTCTCTCTTTCTTCAACATCTACAGTGCACGGCCACCTAGCTCGTTTAGAAAAAAAAGGCTACTTACAAAAGGATCCAACAAAACCGCGGGCAATTGAGCTCACACCTGATGGTTTAGCGGCATTAGGTATTACACCAGCGAAGATCCCTGTTTTAGGAACTGTAACTGCTGGTGAACCAATCTTAGCCGTTGAAGAAGCAACTGACTTTTTCCCAATTCCGCCTGATATGGATGATGATGACCGCGATTTATTCATGTTGACCATTCGTGGTGAAAGCATGATCGATGCCGGAATTCTTGACGGCGATAACGTCATTGTTCGCAAACAGGCGAACGCGGATAACGGCGAGATTGTTATCGCAATGACGGCAGAAAATGAAGCAACTTGTAAACGATTCTTCAAAGAATCCGACCACATTCGTCTTCAGCCAGAAAATGACACTTTTGCCCCAATCATTTTACAAAATGTTACTATTTTAGGCAAAGTTGTAGGCCTGTACAGAAGTCATATTTAAATCATTTTAAGATTGACAACGAACTTTTTAGTTTGGCGCCAATCTTTTTTATTTACCCAAATCACCTTTAACCTGTTGTTCACCTGATTAAAAATGGTACGAGTCCAACTTCGTAAATCTATTTTATATTAGAGTAACCTTTTTATAGTGGTAAGCACCGGAGTCCAGGGAGTGCCGCTCAAATGGTGCAGCCGTTAGCATCGTGACAAACTCCTTAGCCCGCTTTTCTGTTGTAAAAGCACGCAATATTTCAAAGCTTGATTCGTCAGCCGTATAATCAGCAAAATAAACCACAAAAATCCAGTGATTCACAACTTATTCCCCCTAATTCAATCTCGGTGCAATCCAAACAAAGAAATAGTTTAACAAAAAATTCACAAAAAGTAAACTATCTAACAATTCTGATGGCTGACCCTGCTAGAAATTTATACTTAGCAACTTATTTGAAATCCATTCCGAACACTAATGGCCTTAACTAAATTAAACTCTGAGTAGAATTCTTTTATTTACGGGAGTCTGGGTTCTTACTTGTTTCCCCACGTTACTCTAAAACGTGCGCCAAAATCGACTTTTGTCCTACTCCAGTAAATTCGTTAACAATCTACGCTACTAAGATTTTTTTATTTCTAATAACTGAATTGGGCCACCAACAGTTGCAACCTGAGCGTCACTCTGAGCCTGCTTAACCGTATCACTCAATAAAGTTTGTAGCTTAACGGTTAAACCGCTTGATTCCAAATCAATCAGTTGCTGTTTAGTCGCAGCAGTTAAGGCCATAACTAATTCTGATTGGCCAAAAAAATAAGACTTAGGCAATTGATCAGTACCTAAGGCCAGGGTTTCTAAACGACCATTAATTAGGTGGATCAACCGGAGCCGAGCATCACCTAAACCCGCTAAAATAAAATCATTTTGATCTAATTTATACTGATGTATAAGTTCTCGAAAAGCCTGCACTACTTCATCAAAAGTCACCTTAACTGCCAATTGATGTTCAAACAAAACAATTAGTTCATTCAATCGCGCCCAGTGATGATTAAGCTGCAAACTAAATTTCCCTGCGGTGGCAATAATGCAACCTGGATTGGCCAACCAAAAAAGTTTTTGAGCGTGATCGGTGGTTATCAAACGTCCACGCTTATTAATTGTTGTCAAGCGTGAATCAGAACCAACTATAATTCGTTTTTGTGTTGCCATTACACCAACAATTGTCATCTGCACACCTCAATTCCACGTAGTTTACCACAAAAAATAAGTGCCTTGAGCAATAATAATTTATGCTCAAAACACTTATTACACCATTATAGTTTAATGGTTGGATGGCTAGCTCGCCGCTTAACATTAGTATTAATGTGTGTTCGGTTATAGCCAGCAATCCAGACTGAAAGTAGAAAAATACCGATCAGAATAGCCATTCAAATCACCTCACACTTATTTAATTAGTTAAGCTATCCACTTAATATAACATATCCTGTGAAACATGCAAGAAATAGTTCTTTTTTGGCAATAACATCGCTTCGATTCAAGTATGACACTAGAAAGATATCTTTATTTTGAGAAACATGTTAGAATTGAAGTCATTGAGGTGATAAAATTGATCACTATCCAAACAAATAATGATAAGGAATATAATTTAGATAATATTACTCAGGTCATTGTTTATACGCGCACAAATGGTACCCATTCATACGAGCTAAGCGAATTTTTGGATGTTAAGGATGTAAAACGCTACGTCTTCTTCCACGGTACTGATCTTGTCATGGGATTAAACCTTTCTGACATTAAATCAATCACTGTCGACTAAATCGGCAGTGATTTTTATTATCCAAGAAAGTTTCTTAAAACTGAACTTCCTTATCTTGACTGTTGAATTTTGAAAAGTAAAATTGCTTTTTGCCAATGGACCAGATTTTTGGTATACTTATTGAGTACTTTTCTGGAGAGTTGGCAGAGTGGTAATGCAACGGACTCGAAATCCGCCGAACCGGCTTATACCGGCGCGCAGGTTCAAATCCTGTACTCTCCTTAAATAATCATTGATACAGCAGCATTCCTAAACACATTAGTGTTGGAACGTTGCTATTTTTTTGTCCGGCCTATTTTTCAATCTTTTAAAAAATCCAGACGGACCGAAATCCGATAAACTTAAAATTCAGCTCGGCTATAACGAATCACACTGTAATATTTAATTGAAATAAAGTCGTTAATAATGCCAGCAGCAAGATCGGATTCCGAAATTAACTTTAGTTACGCAATTTGAAAGGCCAAATTTTATGAAAAAACTAAAAAACACTTTAATCATCTTATTAACCTTGCTGCTACTCCTTATAGGTGGTGGCTATCTTTACACGAAAAGTCAGCTTCACCATCCACAAAAAATAGCACTAACCGCGGCAAAACAGGCCACAAAAGAAACGAATAGCTACCTCTATTTCAAGGCGCACCACCCAAAAGAAAATAAACCAACCGTTATTTTTTATCAAGGTGCCTTAGTTGATGCGGCCAGTTACAGCTCATTGGCCCTAAATTTGGCTACTAACGGCTACAATGTTTATTTATTAAAGTCCCCCCTTGATCTGGCTATTTTGGCTCCAAATCAGGCCAAACTAATTGTTCAAAAACAACCTAAACAAACCTATGTTGTTGGTGGCCACTCTTTGGGGGGTGTCGTTGCCAGTCGCTTTGCTGCTAAAGCAACGACTTCAAACCTACGTGGCGTTTTCTTCCTAGCAAGCTACCCAGATAAAAAAGGAAGCCTAGCCCACAAAAAAATCACAAGTCTATCCATCACCGCAAGTCACGATCAGGTTTTAAATTGGAAAAACTACCGGGCCGCCAAGCAATATTTACCCCAAGTAGCGGTCTTTAACCAAATTAAAGGTGGTAATCACGCCGGCTTTGGCAATTACGGTAAACAAAAACACGATGGCAACGCCACAATTTCAAACGCCAAACAACAATCAAAAATTACACAAGTACTCACTGCTTGGTTAAAAACGATTCAGTAATTAAACCTGATGATTGGCGGGTTGGGTCTTGAAACTATTTTACAAAACATTCCCCTAAACTGATTTAACTGGTTGCTGTGACACTACCCAACCAGTTAAATTTTAAAAGTCATAATTCCTTTAATTTTAATTAGAAATACTGCGAACGCACTCAAATTTGGTTATACTAAAAATAGTTCCTCAATAGTTAAGTCCACTAAGGAGTTCGACCGCATGAAAATTTCTCCGTTAAAACTACCAGGTCTATACGACTGTTTAATTGTTTGCCTTTTATTATTAGAAATCATCATTGCTAGTCTAACGACAATTATTTCACCCTTACAACATCTTCTGGGCTTCGCTACTTTTAATGCGGGCCTAACGGAAATGACTAGTAAATTAGTTTGGCTTTGTTGGTTAGGAATTCTGCTACACCTCAATTCCTATTTTCACGCCCTTCAAATCCCAGCAATGATGTTGGCCAATATTTTAGGAATTGCGGCCTTTTTTATGTTATGGTTGCTTCCGTACCATAGCTTGATTCCCTTAATTTTACTCATCATTGTGATTTATTTAACGCTACAAACGGCCCAGCGCAATCAAGCCAAGCAACAAAAAACGAAGCAAACAAAAAAACACTAAAGGAGTTGCGTTATGAAAATTGGTATCGATCAACTCAGTTTTTATACAACCAATTATTTTATCGATATGGCTAAATTGGCCAAAGCCCGTAATGAGGACCCAAATAAATATTTAATCGGAATTGGCCAACGCAAAATGGCAGTCATCCCGCCAACCCAAGATAGCGTAACCTTGGCGGCCAACGCTGCGGCCAAGCTATTAACGCCAGAAATTAAGCAACAAATTGATACAATTATTTTTGCAACGGAATCGGGGATTGACCAGTCCAAATCTGGTGCAGTCTACTTACAACGATTACTCAAGTTACCAAAGAGTGCCCGTGCCTTTGAAGTTAAACAGGCTTGTTATTCAGCAACGGCCGCCCTTCAATTTGCACGCGGCTTTGTTGCTTTACACCCTGATAAAAAGGTTTTGGTCACCGCCAGTGATATTGCCCGCTACGGACTGCATACTCCGGGCGAACCAACTCAAGGCGGCGGTGCTGCTGCTTTTATTGTGAGTGCCAATCCCCGTCTTCTAGCCTTAGAAGATACTAGTACAGTTATGACCGAAGACGTCATGGATTTTTGGCGGCCAAATTATGCCACTGAAGCAATGGTGGATGGTCATTACTCCGGTAACGTTTACGTTGACTTTTTCCGGGACGTTTTTAACCGTTTTAAAACACAAACAGGCATGACAGTTGCCAACTTTCAGGCCTTCGCCTTTCATTTACCTTACACTAAAATGGGGCTGAAGGCCTTACGAACCATCTTACCTGAGGCCAGTGAAAGACAACAAGAGCAACTAAGGGCTAATTTTGAGGATTCCCGTAGCTACAACCAGGACGTTGGCAACCTTTATACAGGTTCGCTTTATCTCAGTTTGCTTTCCCTTTTGGAAAATACGACAACACTCCACTCTGGTGACCGAATTGGTCTATTTAGCTATGGTTCAGGTGCCGTCAGTGAATTTTTCACGGGTATCTTACAAGGTAACTTTAAGGATGCTCTGCTGAAGGAATCTGAACGGCAGGACCTAAATAATCGCCAAGAAGTTGATTTAGCAACCTACGAAAGACTGTTTAACACTCAATTACCAACAAATGGTACCACCGTTGAACTTGACACCACTTACGAGCAAGCAACTTATTATTTGGCGGGTATTGCCAATCATCAACGTCAATACTGCGTAACGGCCGAGTAATCATTTTCAGTCCCTTGGTTGTATTTGAAAACAATTTTTACTAGGATTCTCCAGATCAATTTGATCTCAACGATTTGAAAATTCGTTTCTCATACTTTTTAAATACCGTTAGTTTACATCACTACATTATCTAATTTTGTTAAAAGAAAACAGAATGGCCGCCGTCAATTCTAACTATTGACGGCGGCCATTCTGCTTTTAATAAATAAGGCTCTATACTTTTTCCTGTTGATAGTTTACAAATGGTAAACTATTAACAGGATTTTTGTGCAGAAAAAGAGCTCAC
>NZ_RHNQ01000068.1 GCF_003946275.1 Loigolactobacillus backii | reverse complement strand
GTCTTTAATACTGAGCGCAAATTTTATATGATTGTCTATAGGGTTCACGGTTTTCTCATATCCTTTCAAATGATACTGTAGTGGGTGGATTTTTTGGATGAGGGCTGTGAGCTCTTTTTCTGTCCTTAAATTGTAAATTCAAAGGCACAAAAAATCCTGTTAATAGTTTACCATTTGTAAACTATCAACAGGAAAAAGTATAGAGCCAAAATAGTTATTTCGATAATGTAAAAGGGCTTTAACAAATCTGATATTTGTTAAAGCCCTTTTTTAGATTAATTTTAAGTTAGAACATCTAACATCATTCAGTAAGATTATAAAATTTTTATTAGCCAATTTTAATGTTGTTTAATCGCGTTCTGAACAAAAAAGGAAGAAAACCCACCTAACATAGACTTAATTACGTTTGACAATGATTAGATTATGATTAAAAATAGATTATATTAAGTTAACGCTAAATAAGCTAGGGGGTCAATCAATGGACAGTACGGTTAAACAAAAATTAGAAGTTGCAAATAAAGTTTACTATTATTGGAATATTGCTACGTGGTTAGGCCAACAGAAGCAGCAGGTTGAAACTTTTCCGTACACCATCAGAATTCTGCTAGAGGCCGTTTTACGCCAAAGTACAAAACGGCCGGAATTAAAAAAATCTTTGCCATCGTTTATAAATTGGGATCATGCCCATGAACAGGATATTCCATTTAAGCCTGAACGAGTTATTTTACAGGATTTTACTGGGATTCCTGCGTTAGTTGACCTCGCAGCCATGCGTGATAAATTGGTTGCAGTTGGCGGAAATGCCAATCAAGTTAACCCTGACGTTCCCGTTGATCTAGTCGTTGATCATTCCGTTCAAGTTGATCGGTCAGGTGATTCGGCGGCATTTGCGTATAACGTGAAGCGTGAATTTGAACGTAACCACGAACGCTATAGCTTTTTAAAGTGGGCTCAACAAGCATTTAAAAATTTAACAATAATTCCACCCGATACTGGTATTATTCACCAAATTAATTTGGAGTATTTGGCCCAAGTGGTCGCAACTAAAATGTCTGGGGAAGAAATTCTGGCTTATCCAGATACGCTAGTGGGAACGGATTCGCATACAACGATGGTGAATGGGTTAGGTGTACTTGGCTGGGGAGTTGGTGGAATTGAAGCGGAGGCCAGTATGTTAGGTGAAGTTTCGTACATTCCAATGCCAAAAGTTGTCGGTGTTCGTTTAACTGGCCAGCTTAAACCTGGAACCACAGCAACTGATCTTGCTCTAACTCTGACACATCAATTACGGCAATACGATGTTGTCGGAAAATTAGTTGAATTCTATGGGCCTGCCTTGGCTACCTTGGCAGTTGCTGACCGAGCAACAATTGCTAATATGGCCCCAGAATATGGTGCAACTTGTGGCTTTTTCCCAGTGGACGAACAAACCTTGGCCTATTTAAAATTAACTAATCGTTCACCAGAAAAAATCAAGCTAATCAAGACTTACTTAACAGCCAACCATTTATTTTACCAACCTAATGAAGATGAATTGCGGCATTACAGCGAAACTGAAAGTCTAGATTTAAGTACAGTTTCGGCCAGTGTTGCAGGTCCGTCACGGCCACAAGATTTGGTACATTTGGCCGAACTTCCAAATAATTTCACCAAATATGCTAAGCAAAGTGGCTTACAAGTGTCTGTAGATCAACAAGAATTCACTTTACGACCTGGTGCCTTGGGCATTGCGGCGATTACCAGTTGTACCAATACCTCTAATCCTGATGTTTTATTGGCAGCTGGCTTATTGGCCAAAAAGGCGGTTGAATTAGGACTCAAGGTTCCCCAATACGTTAAAACCTCATTGGCCCCTGGATCCAAAGTTGTGAGTGACTATTTGGCAAGTACTGGCCTGCAGGATTCACTGGATCGACTTGGTTTTAATCTAGTCGGTTATGGCTGCACAACTTGTATTGGAAATTCGGGGAAATTGAAACCGGAACTAGAAACTACTTTAGAAAAACACGCGTACCCAGTTGCCGCAATTGAAAGTGGTAACCGTAATTTTGAAGGTCGCGTACACCCTTTGATTAAAGATACCTATTTGGCCTCGCCGCCGTTGGTCATTGCGTACGCTTTGGCGGGTAGATTAGATATCGACCTAGTTCACGAACCAATAACCCGGACAGTCGAGGGCCAGGATATCTACTTAAGTGATTTATGGCCCCAACAATCCGAAATTACACGTTTAAAGCAACAAAGTCTTTCGCCAGAACGATTTAAAGCAAATTATGCTGCCATTTTGACGCAAAACAAGATCTGGAATAAGTTACCAGCACCAACAGGGCAGCTTTATGCCTGGAATTTACACTCAACTTATATCGCTAAACCACCATTCTTTGCTGATTTGACGAAGCAACGGCTAACGCCAATGACCAATTTACGCGTATTAGCAAAATTAGGAAACACAATCACTACTGATCATATTTCACCTGCTGGGTTTATTGGCCAAATGACACCGGCAGGCCAGTATTTAACGGCACATGGCGTGGCAACCCGCGATTTTAATTCCTATGGTTCTCGCCGAGGTAATCACCAAGTAATGGTGCGGGGCACATTAGCTAACATTCGAATTCAGAACCAGCTAACACCAGATAAAGTAGGGGGCTTTACTCAGTATTGGCCAACAAAACAAACAATGACGATCTACGAGGCAGCCCAGCATTACAAAGAGGATAAAGTTGGCCTAATTATTTTGGCCGGTAAAGATTACGGCATGGGGTCGTCCCGAGATTGGGCGGCCAAGGGAGTGGCACTATTAGGGGTTAAGGTCGTTATAGCGGAGAGCTTTGAACGGATTCACCGTTCAAATTTAGCAATGATGGGCGTTTTGCCACTACAATTTAAAGCAGGTGAGAGTGCGACTACATTAAAGTTAACTGGTGAGGAACAATTTTCGCTGGTATTTCTCCCAGATCGGCACGTTAAAGTTACGGCAGCTTCTCCAGCAGGGGAAAAGACAGCGTTTGAAGTGATTTTACGTTTTGATACACCAATTGAGCAACGTTACTTTGAAAATCATGGTATTTTACCCATGGTAGTTGCTACTAAAATGGCAACCGCACGTTGAGAGGAGACGGTTTGAAATGACGAATGGATTAACAGGTATTGTCGCCGGACAAACTAGTATTAGTTCTACCAATAATGGCCACTTAATCTACGCCGGTTATCCAATTGAGCAACTCGCAAAAATGCAACCTAATTTTGAAACAACAATGTTCTTATTGTGGCACTTGCGCCTACCACAGGAAACCGAATTAACTGAGTTACAGCAGCAATTAACGCATAATATGGTATTACCGGCCAATTATTTGGCCCTCCTTAAACAAATTTGTCGTGAGCCAGAGGCACCAATGAGCCAATTGCGAACCGCGGTGTCTTTACTAGAAATAATCAGTCCAGCTGATTTAACCGCAGAAGCGATTCAGGCCAAAGTATTAATTGTGATTACAGCGATTATTCGGTTACACCGGGGCCAATCAATTTTAACACCATTGGCAAAGGCCGATTACGCAACTAATTTACTCTACCTGGTGACTGGTAAAAGGCCACAACCACGGCAGCAATTAATTGAAAATCAAGTTTTACTGGTACACGCTGATCACGAATTTAACGCCTCAACGTTTACGGCCCGCGTTACGGCATCAACCGCAACGGACACTTATTCATGTTTAACGGCCGCAATAGCAGCATTAAAAGGACCACTACACGGTGGCGCCAATGAAAAGGTTGGCCTAATGCTTGAGGAATTAACGACAAACAAACGACCACCAGTTTTGTATTTGAAGGAGAAACTAAAGCAGGGTGAAAAAATTATGGGTTTTGGCCATAGAATTTATAAAAAAAGTGATCCCCGTGAAAAGTTGCTAAAAAAATACGCCAAAGAATTAGCGCAACAAACCAATCATTTAGATTGGTACCAAACATCAATTGAGATTGAACGGTACATGTGGGCACAAAAACATTTAATTCCCAATGTAGATTTTTACAGTGCCACCATTTACCACTGTCTTGGTTTTAAGGCCGATGAGTTTACGTTGTTGTTCGCAGCCAGTCGCTGTGCAGGTTGGTTGGCGCACATTAAGGAACAACGACAACAGGCAACCCTAATTCGGCCTAGTTCAGAGTACATTGGCCCACGTCACTTACAAATGATGACTTATGAAGCCAATCAACAAGCCAAATAGTAACGCAAATAACCACATTTGCAGAAATGCAGGTGGTTATTTATTTTGACTATTTGGAGAACTAAGTTACTTCAACTAAAGAGACGTAAACAAACGACCAAAATAAAGAGGCCGGACAAAGGTCCCAGCCTCTTATTACTTCCAAAGATTACGCTAGGATGTGTGCCAAAAGCAACTTTTGTCCCACTCCCATGAAAATTCAATTAATCAGAAACCAATGCGTGTTCCTCAAACATAGCATGAATCTTGGCTGCAGATTTGGCTAATTCGGTCTCTTCATCGGCAGTTAAATTCAAATTGATTTGTTTTGCAATTCCATCACCAGCCACATAAGCAGGGTGACCAACGTAAGTATCGTACTTCTTTGAATACGTAGATACAGGGAAAGCACCAACTTCATCAGTTAAAATTGCCTTGACAATGTTACTAACACAGGCCGAAATACCGTAGCAAGTATAGCCTTTGCCACTATGAATTTGCCAGCCACCAGCAGCAACTTGTTCTTTAATTTCATCTAAATTAAGGTCAACTGACTCTGGATATTCAGCTAACGGAACACCAGCAATTGAAACCGTTGACCAAGCGGTAAATTGTGAATCACCATGTTCACCCAGTACATAGCCGGCAACGTTTTTAGGATTAACGTGGAATTTATTAGCAACTACGCGCTTCATACGTGCTGTGTCCAATGATGTTCCAGTACCGAAGACATGATTTTTAGGTAAACCACTAACTTTTTGAATTAAGGCCGCAATAACATCACAAGGATTAGTAATCGAAACAATAATTCCGTTAAAACCAGAGGCCATCAGTTTAGGAATAGCGTCGTAAACGGTTTTCTTTGTCCATTCTAATTCTTGCATTCGATCGCGCTCTTGACGATTCATATTGCCAGTTGAAAAAATGACAACATCAGCATCGCTTAATAAGGAGTAATCTTGTGACGAAATCCGTGTATGGGATAAGGTTTGTGAACCCATATCGGCCAAATCAAGTTCTTCGGCATGAGCCTTATCATCATTTCGATCAATTAAAACTAAGTGGTTACAGAGTCCACGAACGACAATTTCATGCGCTGCAGCAGAACCAACGTGACCAACACCAATAATACCAATTTTATTCATTAATAAATCACTCCAATATTTAATAAAGATGTTGATTATTATAATCCTTTTATCATTATAAGCAAGTGTAACTAAGATTAAGTAGTTAAATAAAAGGAATTGACTTGAGCTTTAAATGTTTATGTATCAGTGATTATATGTGCAATTAAAATTTAGTAAGTGGATTAGTTTTTATTCTAAATAAGATGAGAATAAACCAGATATTTACCAATTAATTTAAGATGTTAACTGCAAAAAATAGCAGTTGGATCAAGCTAAAGTCAGTTTTTCTAAGTAATAAGATAGTTTTGACACTACTTTGTATAATATATATTATGTAAACTAGATAAAAGCTTAATCTAGATACCAGTTAATTTACAATATTTAGTGAATTTCTAACTAGCCCCCTCTTCAAATTAGCTTAACCTAAACCAATTAAATTTATTTTAAAAGCACCCCGAAATTAACGTTAATTAAAAAAGCACTCCACTAAGAGTACTTTAATTTAGACTTGTTCATCTTTAATCCAACCAATTGCAATTGCTTTTTCACCTAAATGAGTTCCAATGACAGGACCAAAATAACTAATATCGAATTTTATCTTAGGATATTTTGCTTGTAATTCATCACGCCAAGTCATTGCTGCTGCTTCATCGTTAGCGTGAATGATGAACGCGTGAATTGGATAATCAGTTGTTTTAACGGCTTGATCAAATAATTCTTCAACACGACTGTAGGCTTTTTTTAGTGAGCGAATTTTTTCAAACGCAACTATTTTATGTTCACCATCAAAGGTTAAAATTGGTTTGATTCGTAACATACCGCCAAGAAAAGCCGAAGCATTGGATAAACGGCCGCCTTTGACTAAATTCTGCAAGTCGTTAACAATGAAGTATTCGTCAGTTGTTTCGCGAAGTGCGTCTAAACGCGCCAAAATTTCATCAACTGTTTTTCCAGCCTTAGCCATCTTCGCGGCGGTTAGAACCATTTCGCCCATTAAAATGACGGTAATCTGCGAATCATACGGAATAACGTGCGTATTAGGCACTAAATCATCAACATTGCGCAAATTATTAAGAAAACCAGAAATAGTACTGGATAAATGAATGCTGATCACTGTATCGTAGCCCTGATCACCAAGCTTACGGTATAATTTTACCATCTCACCAATTGACGGTTGCGTGGTGCTTGGTAATGTCTCTGATTGCCGTAGCCACGTGTAGAATTCGTTTGTTGAAATCTGGGTACCTTCGTCATACGTTTTACCATCCAGAATTACTGGAATTGGGACAACGGTAATGTTATTTTCCTTGATTAATTGTTGGGGCAAATACGCTGTACTATCAGTTACAACAGCAATTCTCATGAATGACACCTACTTTATAGACTTTTATATTCTAACTAATAACTATACCATAGTGGCTAATTTTTACATAAATTACGGGAAAAATTTAATAATTCAACTACCCCACTGCTTCTCTTCCCTCATACTAACTAATCCAAGGTAATAAGTTTGCTTGATCAATAATACATTTTTGTTTAGCGACTTACAAGAGTCAAAGCCTTTGTCTAAACATCTAAAAACCAGTATAATTAGCAGTGATAAACTCTAAAAGAAAGCGAGATAACCTAAATGTCATTTGATGGTATCTTTACACACGCAATGGTCAATGAACTTGCACCATTACTAGTCGGTGGCCGAATTAGCCGGATCAATCAGCCGTACCCGAATGAATTAATTTTAGTGATTCGGGCAAATCGGCACAATTACCCTCTGTTGTTATCGGCCCACCCAACTTACGCACGTTTGCAGGTTACCGAGATTCCTTACGTTAATCCAGCAAAACCAACTAAATTTACAATGACACTACGTAAATACCTTGACGGTGCACTTTTAAAACAGTTAAGTCAAAAAGAAAATGATCGAGTTGTACACCTAACCTTTACCTCACGGAATGAATTAGGTGATTTACAAAATATTAGTTTAATTATTGAAATGATGGGCCGACACAGTAATCTAATCCTTCTCCAACAAGATACTGGACGAATTTTGGATACTGTCCGCCACGTCTCAAGCGATCAGAACCGTTATCGTTTACTGATGCCTGGTGCAACCTATATTGAACCGCCTAAGCAAGATAACGTTAACCCCTTCAAGTTTGATGCAGGAGATTACCTTAAAGGACTACCACAAACTGCAGACGTTTTTAAGCTCGCTAAAAAGCTCCAACAAGATTTTCAGGGCCTTGGTTTTGATAGTAGTGTTGAATTGGCAACCAGATTAGCGCAACAATCTAATCCATTAACTACTTGGCAAGATTTTTTTACTGCAATTGATCAGACACCTAAACCAACTGTTACGCGGTTAAATGAGCGCCAACAAATGCAGTTCTCAGCGATTGACTATCAATCAGAAAAAGGCCAAAAGAAGAACTATTCAGGTCTTAGTCATATGTTGGATCAATTTTACCGGGATAAAGTTGAACTTGATCGCGTTCACCAACAAGGCAGTCAACTAATTCATTTTGTTCAAAATGAATTAAAAAAAGACCGTAAAAAGTTGAAAAAGTTAACGCAAACGTTGAAAAACAGTGAAAAGGCAAATGATTACCGCATTAAAGGTGAAATCTTAACAACTTACTTAAATCGAGTCGAGCGCGGCATGACATCAATTGAATTACCTAATTATTATGCTGATGAGCGGCCCTTAAAGATTAATTTATCTAACCAGATTTCACCTTCACAAAATGCGCAAAAATATTTTACTAAGTACCAAAAGCTAAAAAATGCTGTTCACTACGTTAATGATCAAATGACGGAAACCCAACAAGAAGTTGACTATCTAAGTGGAATTCTTGCCCAGATTGAAATTGCGGCGCCGAAAGATTTAACCGATATTCAGGAAGAGTTATTCCAACAAGGCTATTTGCACCGTAAACAACAAAAAAACAAGAAAATTAAACGGCCTAAACTAAGCAAGCCGGATCAATTTTACGCTAGTGCCGGTACTTCGATTTTGGTGGGTAAAAATAACCTGCAAAATGATCGTTTAACCCTAAAGACTGCTAGAAAGACCGATATCTGGTTACACGCAAAGAATGTCCCGGGATCACACGTCATTATCGCGCAGTCGGACCCTAGTGAGAAAACACTGGCGGAAGCGGCCAATTTGGCGGCCTACTTCTCAAAATCACGTTTATCCGCAACGGTTCCGGTAGATTATGTGCAAGTTAAACGAGTTCATAAACCCAATGGCGCTAAACCTGGTTTTGTTATTTATGAGGGCCAGCATACGCTATTTGTGACGCCGGATGAGGCATTAGTAGAAAAATTAAGTAAACAACCAAATTAAGCATCGCTGTCAGCAAAACGGCCACACGATAATCTGCGTGTGGCCGTTTTGTTGCTTATTTAACTAACCATGATTAGCTCACTATTTACGCCAATGATAGCATTTTGGCACATGTTTTAGCGTAATGCTCAGAAATAGTAAGAGTAACCATTACCCAACTTTATAATTTATAACGACCTTTAACCACACATAATGATGTACCTTCAATTTGATATTAGGTCTTACGCCACTCACCGTAAATTTGAGACCGTTTGCCTTAAAGCTACTATTCTGCGAATTCAAAGTTATATACTTAGTTTGTAAAAAAGGAGGCCCACTATGAAAACCAATTTTTTCGTTAGCCCTGACACACCCGATGAACATACTGACTTTTTCTTAAAAGAACTCACTCCTGAAATTCAAGAAATTGCAAACCAATTAGTTGGTACAGGAGATCAATTATGGGGATATCGTGAAGATGCCATTGTTCCTTTAAAGTTTGATCAAATTGACGTCATTTACGCGCAGAACAATCGAATTTTCGCTGAAGCGGCGCGTGAAACGCTACTTTTAAAACAGAGATTGTATCAATTAGAGCTGATATTACCTAGTGATTTTATCCGAGTTTCTAAAAGTGAAATTGTCAACTATCGCCATATTGATCACCTAGAACTTTCAAACAATGGTCTAATCAATATCCTACTCACTAATCAATCAAGGGCCTTGGTATCACGTAGATACATGACGGCCCTAAAAAGGAGAATTGGATTATGAAATCTAAAAACAGAAGTAAAGGATTAACTTTGGGATTTGGAATTACCTCTGGCATCACAATTGGTTTAATAATGTCGCTTCTTTTTTCATATCATTACGGTACTTCTTACCAGCCTTCCACTCTGGCCTTCACGGCTCAATTCGCCAATCCACTGACTGCAATTACACTTTCCATCGTTCTCTGGGGCCTAATAGGCGCAATTTTCAGTCTGGCCAGTTTGGTCTTTCAAATTGAAACCTGGAGTCTTACCAGACAAACAATTGTTCATTTTTTCATTACGTATATTTGTTTCACCGTCCTAGCCGGGTTATGCCGCTGGTTTCCTGTTTCTTGGTTGATTTTTTATATGCCAATATTTGTCTCAATCTATGTTGTCATTTGGAGTGTTAAGTACTTAAGCTTCAAGCATTACGTCAAACAAATTAATCAAAAATTAAGTAAAAAAATAACTAATTAATAAGTTAGATAAAATTCCACTACCTGATCTCAATTATCGGCGCACTAAATATTGGCCAAAACTTTAACCAATTTTTTGAGTGATAAGAACACGGTATTTAGCCGAGTCCTTACCACTCATTTTTTTAATTAAACGTACTTGTGGTAATCATGGGCTCTATACTTTTTCCTGTTGATAGTTTACAAATGGTAAACTATTAACAGGATTTTTTGTGCCTTTGAATTTACAATTTAAGGACAGAAAAAGAGCTCACAGCCCTCATCCAAAAAATCCACCCACTACAGTATCATTTGAAAGGATATGAGAAAACCGTGAACCCTATAGACAATCATATAAAATTTGCGCTCAGTATTAAAGAC
>NZ_RHNQ01000067.1 GCF_003946275.1 Loigolactobacillus backii | reverse complement strand
GAACCATATTGTTTAGCTAACCCTGATACAGTATCGCCTGCTTTAGCAGTAACTGTAGCGGCATTAGCGGCCTGAACGCCACCAACCAATAAACCAGTTGCACCAGCAGTTGTTAACAAGATCATTTTTGCACGTTTGTTCAATAAAATAAAGATCACTCCTAAATTGGGATTATTAAATATTCTGTTTCAATGTCGATAAGTAACTTATCAACCAACAAAGGCTATTATAGGTGGCCAGTGTGTCAATTAAATGCCAACAAGATTACAAAAAAACGTATTTATGAAATATTGTTACATGCTTGTAATTTAACGTCATAAATAAGATACTTTAAACGGCCTGTTTTTGCTGTGGCGGTCTTATATAAGGTGCCAATATTACAATAGAATAGAACAAAGTGTGAAATTAATTCCAATTTTTTGTGAAAAACAGCGTTTTATCACAAAATTACGGGACTATTTTAGGAAATTTGGGCTATTTTAACAGATTGATGACAAAATAATCTATCCAAATCAATTTTATTGAAATCGATATTGAGTTTATTTTTCATGGAATCCTTTGTTTGACCGGCATTTTGTAGTGTGCTAATCTTTTAACATTGTGAAATAAAATAGGTCAGGGTTATTTTTGAAATGAGGTGAGCCAATATGAGTGTGTTAACAGTTGAAAATTTACAACAACAGTTTCTAGATAAAACATTATATGATGACACTGGGTTTGCCCTTAATCAAGAAGACCATATGGGTATTATTGGACAAAACGGTGTCGGTAAAAGTACTTTAATTAAGATTATTACCGGGCAAATTCTACCTGATAGCGGTAAAATCACTTGGAAAAAACACATTAAAATTGGTTATTTGGATCAGTACGTGAGTTTGGCTGAGCAGCAGACAATTTTTGAATTTTTAAAAAGTGCTTTTAGTGAGTTGTACGCTTTAAATAAACAGAATGAGCAAATCTACGCGGACTATGCAGAAAACCCGGATGATGATTTATTGGAAAAGGCCGGACATAATCAAGAAATTCTGGAGGCCAAAAACTTCTATGATATCGAGACCACGATTAATCAAGTTGCTTCGGGACTTGGAATTGATGCAATTGGGTTGGACCGTAATAGTAGTGAACTATCAGGCGGTCAGCGCTCTAAAGTTATTTTGGCTAAATTATTACTGGAACAACCAGATGTTCTCCTATTAGATGAGCCAACTAACTATTTAGACACAAACCATATTGAATGGCTGATTAATTATTTGAATAATTTTGCCGGGGCCTTCATTGTAATTTCCCATGATTACGATTTTCTAGGTCAGATCACTAATTGTATTTGTGATATTGAATTTGGTAAGATCACAAAATACCGGGGAACGCTAAATCAGGCTCGCCGTCAAAAAGAGGCTAATAAAGAAACTTATTTAAAGGCTTACGCAACGCAGCAAAAGAAAATCGAAAAGACGAAGGCTTATATTCGTAAAAACAAGGCTGGCAGTCGTTCGACAATCGCCAAAAGCCGGGAGAAACAGTTAGCACATATGGATATTTTAACGCCACCAGGTAATTTAATGGCATCTCATTTTAATTTTCCGTATCAGCTTAGTGCCGTCCGGATGCTGCTAGACGTTTCTGATTTAGTGGTTGGTTACGAAAAACCGCTATTAACACCATTTAATTTTTCGATTACGCAACCAGAAAAAGTTGCCATTACTGGTTTTAATGGGATCGGTAAGTCAACTTTGATTAAAACGTTACTGGGAATTATTCCTAAACTAAGTGGTGATTATTGGTTTTCGGCCACAACCAAGGTTGGTTATTTTAAACAGGAATTGCTTTGGAATAATAATCAACAAACACCGCTACAGATTGTTCAGGCGGCGGCGCCGAAGTTAACCCAGAAAAAAGTGCGGCAGTCATTAGCACGTGCAGGAATTGAGCGGGACAATGTTGATAAACCGATTAAAATGCTTAGTGGTGGTGAACAAACCAAGGTTAAATTATGCATTTTGACAATTTTCCCAGCTAATCTCTTAATTCTTGATGAACCGACGAATCATTTGGACGAGCAGACAAAGGATGCATTGAGCCAGTCTTTACAGAATTTTGAAGGCAGCGTTTTGCTGGTGACCCATGAACCTGGTTTTTATGAAGGATGGATTGATCGCGTTATTGATATTGAAAAATTACAGGTTAAATAGAAGATTGTTTTTTAAGCACATTCTAGAGTGATGATCAAAAATAGTAAGCGAGGCTGGGACAAAAGTCCTGGCCCCTTATTGTTTCCGAACATTATTCTATAGCGTGTGCCAGAAACGACCTTTGTTCCACTCCCTCGTTATTTTAGGCTAAACGTAGTAAAATGCATTTAATACTTTTTAATGAAGAGGGCTTATTTTTATGGCAAAAGTTTCAACAATGTGTACTTCTGTTTTGGTTGGTAAAAAGGCAAGTCTTGATGGTTCAACAATGATTGCCCGTAATGAAGATCGCTACTTGGCGGTCCATCCAAAACGTTTTTATATGCACCCAGCAGTTCAAGGTCGCAAGGGGGTAACGTTAAAATCGGAGTTAAATGGCTTTACGGCCCCGCTACCAGAAAAGGGCTATCGGTATCAAGCAACGCCTGATGCTGACCCCCAAGCCGAAAAAGAAGGCGTTAATGATGAAAGTGGTATTAATGAAAAAAACGTTGCAATGAGTGCTACCGAAAGCACCTATGGTAATGAGCGCACGCTTGCTTTTGACCCGCTAGTAGACGGGGGGTTGGGTGAAGATTCACTGGAAACGCTGGTCTTGCCTTACATTGACAGTGCCCGGGATGGCGTTTTGTATTTAGGAAAGCTAATTAAACAGTATGGGTCTAATGCTGGTAACAGTGTCTTGTTTAGTGATAAAAATGATGTTTGGTACATGGAGATTGTGACTGGTCATTTATGGTTAGCACAACGAATTCCGGATGATGCCTATGCGGTTACCGCTAATCAAGTTGCAATTCAGCAAGTAGATTTTAAGGATACCGGGAATTTTCTTTGGGCTGATGGTATTCAGAATTTTGTAACTGAACATCATTTGAATCCCGATTCGTTAGGTTGGAATTTTCGGCATATTTTTGGAACGAACACTAAAAAAGACCACCATTACAATACGCCACGTGTTTGGTTTGCCCAGCGTTATTTGAATCCAGAAATTGAACAGGATCCGGAAAGTGTGGACTTGCCATTTATTTGCTATCCAAGCCACCGAATCAGCCTCGAGGATGTAGAATATATTTTGAGTTCACACTATAATGAAACGCAATTTGATCCGCTGGGCCAAGGCAGTCACGCTGATAAAGTGCGCTACCGGGCAATTTCGCTATCACGGACTCAAAATTCACACGTATTACAAATTCGAAATCACGTTCCAGAATCTTGTGCTGCCGTGTATTGGTTGTCTTTTGGTGTTCCGGCGTTTAGTCCGTACGTCCCATTTTATGCCAACGCTAATGATACTGATCCTAGTTATTCCACAACGCCAATGACGCTGACGTATGGCAGTACTAGTGCATACTGGCTTTACCGGACGCTATCCATGTTAGTTGAAAGTCATCACAGTGCTTTTATTCAGGCCGATTTGGATTATTTGAAGGATGCACGACAACAGCAACACACGTTGATGGCCGGGACAGATGCTCAGGTGGATAAACAACCGGCAAGCCAAGTGACGGAATTTTTAACCCAACAAAATTACGCGCTGGTTGCGGACATGACTAAGCGAACTCAAGTATTGATTAGCACATTAATTACGCAAGGTGTCGGATTATCGCGGCTGACTTTTGATATGGATAAAAACCTATAGCCATTGGTATTTCTTATAACGCACACGTCGTTAGATGACGAAAAGATTACAGTTTATTTTCTTTGTTTAAAACGGTTGCGTTTCAATTAAAAATGACTAAAATATATCAAGGTTACATGAAAAAACGCTAGACAAAAACTGACTTTTAGAACGTTATTTTTAAAGTTTATTAGTTTTTGTCAGGTTCTTATATTTTAAGTTAATGCTAATGGAGGACACAACACATGGAATTCGTTGATGAAGAAAAATATAGCACCGTGGTCGCACAAGGTCTGAAGTTTGTACCACTTGTAGGTGATCGTTACGCCGTTGAGACCAAGGATGGGCAGCGGGCAACTTTTAAACGTGCCGATTTAGAGATAAAAGCGACCGCGAAACAAGCACTAATTCACCTTGATCAAGCGTTGCTAATTGATGCAGAATCAAAGTTGACTTTGAAGTTATCTCAACTAGTGATTGCACAATTGCAGACATTAATGAATGCTTACGATAATGAAATTGATACAACAGTTAATGCTTACATTGACAATGTTGTTTCTTATATGAATGCGTAGTCCGTTGACAACTGGCCTTTATATGTTATATTAAAAGGGATATCTGCAATGAGGCATCTAGTAGGTCAAAGAATTGTTCAGAAAGCTAGCGGTTAATGTGAGCTAGTCAATACTTTGGGTGAATCCAGTGCTGAGCTTGGTGGCGAAAAGTCACCACGGTGAGCCGTTAAACTCAATTAAGTGAATGATTTTTAATCATTAAAATGGGTGGTACCGCGTGTAAACGTCCCGTAAGTTAGCAAAAGTTAACTTACGGGACGTTTTTTGTTTTATAGTTGCGCGCTAACAACTTAGTTTATATTTGGGAAATACCGTTACTAGTATTTACCTGACCAACTTAGTGTAAACGTGCTTGAAAAAGCAGATTCCTGCGGTTAGCTACAACAGTCAAATCACCTTTTTCAAAGGTAATTCGTCTATTTAGGCTAATCCTCAGAATCTAACCGCTTTTTCAAACACTCCCTAGTTTAATGTAAGACGACCAAAATTGCTTTGTTGCAGAAAAATAATTTTTGAGTAGTTAAGAAGTAGGCTATTTTTTAATTGAAGTTAAATCGTAGCGGCTATTTTTTACTATTCTGGAAGGAGTTTCCACAATGATTAATCCTAAAATAATTCGAAAAAATCCAGACATGGTGAAGGCCAAGTTAAAGACACGCGGTATTGAGGCGAAAGAAATTGATCAGTATTTGGCATTTGATCAGGAGAACCGGGATGCTATCGCGGAGGCTGAAGATTTACGTAAGCAAAAGAATCAATTAACGGGGCAAATCAGTCAGGCCAAGGACAAACGTTCTGAAGAAACACAGGCTAAAATTAAGCAGGTTAAGACGTTAAATAACGTCATTAAAGCCGCAGATGAAAAGCAAAAGAAAGTCTACGCGCAGTGGCGTTATATTGCAATTCGCTTACCTAATTTACCTGACGACAGTTTACCTATTGGGCCAGATGAGGCTGAAGATAAAGAGTTACGTAAATGGGGAACAATTCCTGAATTTGATTTTGAACCTAAAGCTCACTGGGAAATTGGTGAAAACTTAGGAATTTTAGATTTTGATCGGGCCGCAAAAGTTTCTGGTGCGCGGTTTGTTTACTATAAAGATGCTGGTGCTCGTTTGGAGCGGGCCCTTTACAACTTTATGCTGGATTTACATACGCAGAAACAAGGCTATCATGAAATTATTCCACCATACTTGGTTACTGGAAAAACAATGTTCGGTACCGGCCAATTTCCTAAGTTTACAGAAGATGTCTACACCGTTGAATCAACGGGGATGACGCTAATTCCAACGGCCGAGGTACCATTAACAAATTACTATAGTGGTGAAATTTTAGACGAAAAGGATTTACCAACTTACTTTACGGCATTGACACCAGCATTCCGTTCTGAGGCTGGCAGTGCCGGTCGCGATACACGGGGCTTAACGCGGATGCACCAATTCAATAAGGTTGAAATGGTAAAGTTCTGTAAACCAGAAGATTCTTATAAAGAATTAGATTCCCTGACCGCGAACGCTCAAGAAGTTTTAGAACAATTAGGTCTAGCGTATCATGTGATTGTGCTATCCACCGGGGATGCCGGCTTTTCATCCGCCAAAACTTTTGACCTTGAGGTTTGGATGCCGGAACAAAACATTTATCGTGAAATCAGTTCGTGCTCGAATTGTTTGGATTTCCAGGCCCGGCGCGCAATGATTCGTTACCGTAAGGAAGATGGTTCCGTCGATTACGTTCATACGCTAAACGGCTCCGGTGTCGCTGTTGGCCGTACTGTTGCGGCAATTTTAGAAAATTATCAACAAGCAGATGGCTCTGTAAAAGTACCAGATGTGCTAGTTAAATATATGAATGGTATGACCGTTATTAAATAAAAAATGTGGACCAAGTGAACTAATTCTTGAAGTTAAGCACGTAAGACAGCCGTTTGTAAGGTTGTATTATTTGGTTGGTGATAGAATTGACTCCTTGGTCCATTTTTTTGCCAAAAATGCAGGGTACGGGACAACCGAGGACTAGCTGCTTATTTAGTTTGGAACCTAACATTAACGTTTGCCTAAAAATAGTCTAAGAAGAATCGCATAGTCACAGACAAAAGCGGTGTTTCGCTGTAAACTAATAGCAAGATGAAAGCGAGGTTATTCGGGTGACTACTAATTATAAAAGTGTCTTTGATATTATTGGGCCGGTTATGATTGGACCATCCAGTTCTCATACTGCCGGTGCCGTTGCAATTGGCCAGGCGGCCCGTAAAGTTTTTCAAAGTACACCTCGAGAAATCGTGGTGCATTACTTTGAATCATTTGCACAAACGCACCGGGGACACGGGACAGACTACGCCATTGTAAGTGGTGTGTTAGGCTTTTCTCCTGCTGATGCCCGCGTGCCCCAAGCGGTTACGATTGCTCGGCAGCAACAGATCAAGGTAGTCTTTAAAGAAGAAAAGGGAAAAAGTCCAATTGGGCACCCGAATACGGCAGTTATTCAATTAAAAAATGCACAAAAGTCAATTGAAATTGCAGGTTGTTCAATTGGTGGTGGCACGATTGAAATTCGGCGAATCAAAGTGGGCGAATTTGATATCCAACCACAGGGTGCTTTGCCCGTTTTACTAGCTTTAGATGATGACCGAACTGACCAGCTACTACTTGAACAATTAGAAGTGCTGACCGGGATTAATTACCATCATATCTATGTAGCAGACACTGGGCGCCAACTAGCTGAATTTGACCTGAATAAGCGACTTAAACAAGATGAAGTAAGGGCACTGAACAGTACGGTAGCAGAGCTGATTTATTTATAAAGTGGGGATGGCAAATGTTTACTTCAATTGAAGAATTAGTGGCAGCGGCTGTTAAGCAGCACGTAACGTTATCTGATCTCATGATTGAACAAGAAATGCAGAATACGAATAGCACTAAGGATGAGGTTTGGACGGCAATGGAGCGTAATTTAGCCGTGATGGCCGACGCGGTAAAAAAGGGTGCCAGCGGTGAAGGCGTTTATTCACAAACGGGCCTGACCGGTGGTGAAGCAGTCAAGCTGAAGAAATACCGTCAATCGCATCATACTTTAGCCGGTGATACTGTCTTGGAGGCAGTTCAAGATGCCATTGCAACGAATGAAGTTAATGCTTCAATGGGTGTTATTTGTGCTACACCAACGGCCGGTTCATCAGGCACGCTACCTGGGGTTTTATTTATGTTACGTAAACGACTTAATCTCAATCATGAACAACTAGTTCGGTTCTTATTTACCGCCGGGGCGTTCGGCTTAATTATTGCCAATAACGCGATGATCGCTGGGGCAACTGGTGGCTGTCAGGCAGAGGTTGGTAGTGCATCGGCAATGGCAGCGGCCGCCGCAGTTGAAGCCGCTGGTGGAACGCCACAACAATCAGCTGAGGCCTTGGCGATGGCGCTGAGTAACCTGTTGGGCCTAGTTTGTGATCCTGTTGCTGGCTTGGTGGAATTACCCTGTGTTAAACGAAATGCGATTGGTGCGGGGAACGCTCTGATTGCTGCTGATATGGCGTTGGCTGGTTTGACTAACAAAATTCCGGCTGACGAAGTTGTTGCGGCAATGAAGAAAATTGGGGAGGATATGCCCCAAACGCTACGTGAAACTGGCTTAGGCGGCTTAGCGGCAACACCAACCGGAATTAAAATGAAAATGCAGATTTTCGGAAAATCAGTTGATCTAGGTGGTGTTTAAAAAACACTTGGATTCTATTTGGCAATTGACTATTATTATTGGCCGCGTTAAGGCAGCTGATTGAATTAAAATCAACCGACGTCTGAATTGTGCTTAGGTACGCTAATAAGTTTGCTGCGGGGGAGTAGAACCGGGACATTTTTTAAGTCTTTCAGAACATTCTTGCAAAATTAATTTAACACTCTTAGATTGGACATTAAGGACTATAAAGTAACAATAATTGGTGCTTTTAGGTGAACCGGTTAAATCAAAAGTTGATGTTACCGTGTTCATGCATTAAAATTGGGTCAATAAGTTGTTTTAAACTGTCATACGCTATTATTATATTCAGGCAGTTAGCCGAAAGTAACAAACTTCGGCCGATAAAAAAAGAGACGGAGATGGAGATTACGAGCCAAACAAAAGAAGATCAAAAAGCGGCCAACAATACTAGTTTAGATGATATTGTGGCCACACGCTCCGAGACCGAGGCCAAGCTAGCTGATCTTGAAAATCAGGTTAAAGACGTACGCGATCAGTTAAAACAGCAACTGACGACTGAGCGAACTACGCTACTGAATAAAATTAACAAAGTTGTCCCTGAAATTGAAGATTTGAAGAAGCAGCACACGGCTGATGAGGCCAAGTTAGTTGAACTAAAGAAAAAGGTTCAGGATCAAACAACTGTTCAATACGCGAATGTCCAAAAGCAATTCTCTAATTCACAAACAGAATTAGAGACAATTCAAAAGCAGCAACGCGATGTTCAAACATCATTAAATGATTATAATCAGCAGACTGATGCCGCTAATAAAAAATTATCTGGTTACCAGGATGAAGAAGCCGAAATGGTGGATAAAATTAAGCAAGAAACTGATTTGACCAAGATGATTGAACTGGCAGAACGGCAAAAGAGTCATGTTCAGGCGTTGAATGCTAAAAAGGCGGATGTTAAGGGCCAATTGGACGTTATTGACGTTAAAATTAGTAATGCCAAGGGACGACTAGAAACGCTACCTAAGGACGAAGCCGCTATTAAAGATAAGCAATCAGTTTTGGCTGAACAAATCAAGAGCTTGAAGGCCCAGATTAAAGCAAAACAAGATGCTCGTGATCGTGAACGGGATGCAACGGCTAAACAATTGGAAAAATTGCAAAGTGATTTGACTGCTAACCAAAAGCGGTATGATCAGTACACTAAGCAACTCAAAGAAACCAAACAGAAATTGGCCAGCTATTTTAATGTGCAGCAATCTATTCAAGCAGTTAAATTAGATAAACAACGGCACTATTTTGCCTTGGCCAGTGATTTAACCCCTGATTTAGCTAGTCGCTATCCAGATACGCTGGGTCAGCTGAAGCGTAGTTTTGACCAAATTGGAGCCACGCCGACTGTTGTGACGACTAAATACAATGATTATTTGACTAAGACATGGCAACAATATAAGAAATCTGGTTTAGTTAGCGCTAATAGTCAACTTTTGAATCTATATCAGTCATTGCAGGAAACAGAAAAGCCAGGTACCGTTAAGGAAGACATTATTCCCCAGAATGCTGATTGGCAGTACGTTAAGGATGACGCAACGCACTCCGAAACGGTTAAGAATGAAGACGACCAGCCAGTTATGCAGGTGAAGCGACGGGCTGATAATAGTTTGTGGTACGTGTTGTATTACAGTCAGGGAAAAGTGATCAAGCGAGACGTTTTCGACTTAAAGGGTCAATTATCCGCAACGCAATATCTCGATCAAAAAAATGTTAAGCGCGTTGTGAGCGAAAACTTCTACCGAACTAATGGTAGTTTAGTCTTGGTCAAAGAATATAATGATGATAATAAAGAAACAATTCAGCTTTTAAATGAGTCTGGAATTTTATTAGAAGTCTTCTCGTCAGAAAATGAGTTAATTATTTGGTGGCTACGTAACATGGTCTTTACAAATGGCGATAACACCGTGGTTATTGACTTGATAGATGATTTTTACACCTATCTGGCGGAGAATACACCAGATAACGTGACGCTATTACCAGTGGTGACGGATTATGACAAGGCGCAGCCAGCATTAAATACGATCCTAACTGGTCGAGTAACCGTAACTGGTTTGCTAACGATTGATGAAAAAACGTATGATCAAATTGTAAGTGATAGTCAGGTATCCTTGCGCGCCAGTTCATTACCTAAGCTCAGTAGAAAAAAAGAACAGGTTACGGAGTAGCAGTTAATAAGAGAGTCAGAAAAATTAGGGCAGGATTTTTTCCAATGCTTAGTTTTTCTGATTCTTTTTGTTTGCCCTAGGAGATGCTATGATTTGAGTAGACTTTTAATAATGGCCATTTGCCGTTAACAGGATATTACAAATCTGCAAAATGGTCCTTAGAAAACTTAGGAGGTAGCGATGAAACTTACTCAAGAATGGTTAGCACAGTTACCGTTGACTGGAATTGAAGAAGTTAGGCCAGTCGACGGGGGTGATATTAATCAAGCGTACAAAATTAGTACATCCACTTCACGTTATTTTTTAAAAGTTCAGCCAGAAAATAATGCAAACTTTTTTAAGCATGAGATTAACGGATTACAAAATTTGGCAAAGGTTGTTGTGACGCCTAAAGTTATTGCCAGCGGGACTATTGAAAATGCCGGTTATCTTATTTTGGCCTGGTTAGATTTTAAGACCGGCAATGATGCGGAACTTGGTCGGGCAGTTGCAAGCGTTCATCGCTTGACCGCACCACAATTTGGTTTGGAAAATAATTTCATTGAAGGAACGCTGCCCAAAATTAATACTTGGCAAGCGAACTGGGCGGATTTTTACGTTAATCAGCGTTTGGAACCGTTAGTGCGATTGGCAAAGCAAAAACGATTATGGAGTACACAACGGGAAAGGTTAGTAAAGCATCTCGAAGAAATAATTTATCAGGATAGCCGGACAAGAAAGATTACACCTAGCCTACTTCACGGTGATCTTTGGCGGGGAAACGTAGCTTTTTTAAAAGATGGAAGACCTGTGTTAATCGATCCTGATATATTTTATGGAGACCGTGAAATGGATTTGGCAATGACAAAATTATTTGGTGGCTTCTCAGCTGATTTTTATACAGCCTATAATACGGCATTTCCCTTGCCGGAGAACTATCAGAAGCGAGTGGCCTGGTATCAAGTTTATTATTTATTGGCGCATTTAAATTTATTTGGAGAACAGTATGGCTCTTCTTTAGATACTGTTTTAATAGAAGCCGTAAAATAACTTTTAAAAAAAGTCCTTTTTTATTTGACAGAAATCAAAAAGCATAGTATATTATTTGAGTTGTCAATTTTATGAGTTTTCTACAGCAAATAAAAAAGTTCTTGACAACAAATTAGATTCTTGCTAAACTATAAAAGTTGTCGCGTTAAGCAAACTTGAATATTGATT
>NZ_RHNQ01000066.1 GCF_003946275.1 Loigolactobacillus backii | reverse complement strand
TTAGTCACTTATGAGTCTAACTGTGTTGGACTTTTTTGTTAATTTTTTTGTATTATTACAAACTAGCACCACGCGTATACTATTGAATGAGATGATAGAGATGACGAAACAAGTCCGGCGCTGGTTATTGCCCGCCGGTATTATTTTAATTGGTTTTTTATTGGTTATTGGAACGCACTTTGATCAAGCACTTTACCAAACACCAATTGTACAAATTACGAAGGTAGCTAATGGAAAGCCAATCAAGCAAGTTGACCAATTTAAAAATGTTGACCACCAAACTAATCAAATATTAGAAGGTAAGCTGCTAAATGGGCATTATCAGGGTAAGCACGTTAAGCTGCATAATACTTATACAACATCAGGCGCCTATGACCAACAGTATAAGGTTGGTCAAGAAGTCTTCGTTACTTTACGAAAAGACGGTACAGTTAGTTTAATTCAAGGCTTAAAGCGAGATGTGACTCTGGCATTTCTAGTTTGGTTAGCGGTTAGTTTACTATTCGTTATTATGCGCACTAGTGGTATGTTAGCTTTACTAAGTGTCTGTCTCAACATGGTGCTATTCTTTTTGGCAATTACGTTAAATCTAATGCTGCACAGCAGTTATTTTTTGTTAATTTTTGCAAGCTTGGCCGTCATTTTTGCGGCCTTAACGCTCTGGCTGGTTTTAGGTCCAACCAGACAGATGTTAGTGACTTTTGGCGCCACCTTAGTTGGGACTTCCGTTGCCTTGCTATTGAGTCTGATTGTAATGCAACTCACTGGTGAAAAGGGAATTTATTATGAATCAATGCAATACGTGACTCAGGTGGCCCCACGACCCTTATTCTTTGCGGAAACACTGCTTGGTTCCTTAGGGGCTGTGATGGACGAATCAACGGATATCGTTGCGACACTTTTCCAATTACGTGAGGAACAACCAGATATCTCGGCCAAAACATTATTTAATTCTGGTCGGCAAATTGGCCGTTCAATTATGGGACCATTGGTAAATGTTTTATTCTTAATTTTTGTGGCTGAGACTTTTCCAATGGCCATTCTTTTTTTGAAGAACGGGAATACCTGGGGGTACACCTTCTCAATGAATATGTCATTAGGTGTTACGCAAAGTCTAATCAGTGGGGTTGGGATTGTTTTAGCAGTACCGATGGCCAGTTTCTTGGCTAGTCTATTAATGACTAGGGGGAAGGCAAAATGAGTACAATTCCAGCTTTAGGGCTACTTCTACTAGTAGTTATGGTACTGGTTGGCGGAAAGCAAGGGGCATTATCTTTTTTGAGCCTACTATTAAACTTTGTTTTCTTATTTGCTGCAATTGTTTTAGTTTCGCTACACTTTTCGCCAATAGTTGTCACGTTAATATTTGGTATCGTTATTTTAGCCGTTACAATCTTCTTAGGTAATGACGATGAAGTGACGACGCAAACGGCCTTTTTTGCCTCAATTTTGGTTATGCTGGTACTGTTGGCCTTAATTTTACCAGTAGAGCATTGGGCCTCCGTTCAAGGTTTTGGCATGGAAGATAGTGATGATTTAGAAGGAATGTCGCTGTTAATTGGTATTAAGTTTATGCAAGTTTCAATTGTGACGGCCGTATTTAGTACATTGGGAGCGATCGCTGAGGCCGCGATGGCAATTTCTGCCGGTTTGGCCGAGATCGTTCAGCAGCAACCAAAAATTGCGACCAAGCAGTTATTTTATGATGGGATCACGGTTGGTAAACAGATTATTGGGACAACGTTTAATACGCTATTCTTTGGCTTTTTTGGTGGCTTTTTAGGGTTGTTTATCTGGTACGTCGATTTACATTACTCATTAGGGCAATTTTTAAACAACAAAATTTTTGATGCCGAAATTTTAATGGTGCTGTTTTCTTTAATCAGTGTCATCCTAACCGTGCCAATGACGACCTGGGTCATGACACGGCGAATCCACCATGTACGTAAAAATAAACGCGCAAATTGATCTAATTATGATTGAATCAATGTCCAAATAAGCTTAAAATGGTTACTTAATTATGAGGTTAAGCGCGTTGTCAAGCGCGCTTAACTGACTAAAAAATTGTTTAAAAATCATAAGAGCTAGTTTTTTAAGTTCGTTTGGTTCGAATCAATCAGAAAAATATTGGACGGTAATTCTCAAATATGGCCTATGCTAAACTAAAGATATTATATCTAAACAAGGAGATTTTTGATTATGGCGGAAGACAGATTTTATCAACCTAAAGATAGTAAGGATGCAATGCGCTACGTTGAAAATTTATTCAATCAATATAAGGATGCACCATTAACGGATGAGCTATTACGCTATAATCAAAAGTTAGTCCGTTATTTAAGCGGGAATATTGTTGATGAGGCCACCCGTGAAGGGCACCCAGATCGCGCTAAGGCCGCACAACAAATGGCGGCTGCGATGGATGAATGGGTGCGAATTAAGGCCTTAGGTAAACCATTCACTGGTAAGATGAAACACTTTAAGATTGTATCGGGCAACCAACACGTTCGATTTAAAGCTCGACGGAATAAAGGTGGCGGCAAGCAAGTAACAATGCGCAAGACGATGCACCATTAATTGATTGGCGTATCGGTGGAGGTACTGGTTACTATGTTCTGATTAATTTTTGGGCCTGGGCCGGGTTTAGAAAATACGCTTATTAGTATTTTCCGACTAATTTAGTAGAAACGTGTCTAAAAAGGCAGATTCCTGTGCTTAGCTACGCTCGCCAAATTATCCACTGCGCGAATAATTCGGCAAGCTAGGCTGCGACTTGGACTTCGGTTTAGCCTAGTCCGATCGACATCGTCAGTAATGCTCGGAACCCAGGCGCTTTTTGAGACATTCTCTGGTTGTTAAAAATGTCCTAATAAGCGAGAATAAGGTTAAAGGAATGAATCGATAATTTCTTTAATCTTATTTAATAACGGAGGTTTTTCGTAGTGAGACGATTAGGAGTTTCGTTATACCCAGAACATTCAACACTTGCAAAAGATAAAGAATATTTGGATTTGGCGCATATATTCGGTTATACACGTGTTTTTACTTCGCTGCTAGAGATTACTGGTAACCAAGACGAGGTTGTTAATCGGTTTAAGCAAACAATTGCGTATGCTAATCAATTAGGATTTGTTGTGATGGTTGATATGAACCCACGACTTTTTAAACAGCTAGGAATCAGCTACGACGATCTTAGTTTCTTTCATGATTTAGGTGCCTGGGGTGTCCGGCTTGACGAAGGCTTTTCAGGAATGGAAGAGGCACGAATGACGCGTAATCCTTATGGTTTAAAAATTGAAATCAATATGAGTGGCGGAACTCATTATTTAAATAGTATCCTAGATTATTCGCCAGAAAAAAATAATCTATTAGGGTGTCACAATTTTTACCCACAGCGCTATACAGGTTTGAGTCGTCCGTTCTTTAATAAATGGTCGAAATTTTTTACGGATCGAAATTTAAATACTGCTGCCTTTGTTAGTTCTCAGACGGCTAGTTTTGGACCGTGGCCCGTTCAAGATGGTCTACCAACGCTAGAAGAAGACCGTGACCTACCAATCGCGGTTCAGGTTAAGCATTTAGTATTAACGGGTATGATTAATGATGTGCTTATTGGTAATGCTTATGCTTCAGAAACAGAACTAAAAGCTGCTGCCACTGCATTTTTTGCTAAACAATTAACTTATCAAGTTGAATTAACTGGGGACGTTTCAGAATTGGAACGAAAAATTGTGTTAACTGATGAGCACTTGTACCGCGGTGATCAATCTGCCTATCTGGTACGAGATACACAGCCACGAACTAAATACCGCGATGAAGCTATTCCTGCACACGACAATCAGGGAATGATTCAGCCTGGTGACGTGATTATTGTGAATAGTGATTACGGTCAGTACAAGGCCGAACTGCAGATTGCGTTGCAGCCACTTGAAAATGATGGTCGGCGAAACGTTGTTGGGCACCTTGTACCGAGTGAACGATTACTATTGGATTACATTCGTCCGTGGAGTACTTTTAAATTAATTGAATAAATAAAGAGGAGAAGTGTGCGAAAAGTCGGTTTTGGTACACGTTCTAGAGTAATACTCGAAAACAGTAAGCGACTAGCTTTTTTCCTACTCCCTCTGAATTATTAAAAAGGTTGTGCAGTAATGAAACGCACAACAAAAAACGGAAGACTAAAATAATGCAAAATAAAAACCGCCACATACAGTGACGGCTAAAAAGGGGTAAGGGTGTAGCCCTGATTGGGAGGTCAGGACTACTTTTCTTTTACTTTGGAGGAGTAAAATGAAAAATGTTAGTTTTAAGCTCTCGCTTAAAACTGTTAGGGTTGTTAGGTTGTTTGGGTATGGTTAATAAGTTGGTTCTTATTAACTATGAATATAGAATAACGGCTAAATATGAAGAAATTGTGACGAAACAGATCAATAAATTTGAAGGATAGTTTAAGGATTACTTAAGCTAGGGAGTGTTTGAAAAAGCACTTAGGTTCCGAGTATGCGTCAATCTTAACTACTATTCCGCAATTGCAAATTATTAGCAAAAGTACTTTATAAACACAATCTAACTTATGATAGTGTGACTTATTCAAAAAGGCTAACATAGCGCTGTTTTAAGCGACTAAGTTGGCCTTTTTGTTAATGGATATATTTTTAGGGGAACTAATTACCGGCCTTAATTAAAGCATCAGTCACAATCTTTAATTGTCCTCTAGTGGCATAGGGATCGTAATAATACATTTTATTGAATGGTAATTCAATGACGTGTTTTGCCTTAACGGCTGGTAATGATTTCCAAATTGGATTTTTTTGCATTGCAACTAAATCAGGGTCCTTAGTACCTTTACCACTAGAACTGGTGACAAACATGTAATCGGCCTTATATTTTGGTACTGATTCAATCGAAATTTCTTTGAAACCAGCGCCGGAATTAACCTTAGCTAAGGCTGGTGCTAATTTAAAGCCTAAACCATGAGTTAAGGCCTGGGCACCGCGACTAAATCCGGCACCATAAGCGTAAAATTTACCGTTTTGCATTTCATAAATACCAACTGTCTTTTTCCGACTAATTCCGGCCTTGTCTAAACGTTTGGACTGTTGTTTGGCAGTCTTTTTAAATGATTGTTTAAACGCCGCGGCCTGTTTATCGCGATTCAATAATTTGGCAAAATAATTTAATGACTTATAAAAGTCTTGAGTTTTGGTATAAGAAATTTGAACAGTTGGCGCAATTTTTTCCATTTTTTTGGTGTCGGCCTCATTGCTAGTGATGATCAAATCTGGTTTTAATTTTAGAACCGATTCAGGATTCATTGGCGTTCCGACATCTTTAATTTTTTTAACCTTAGCCTGATTGAGGTAAGGGTTGGCCAATTCTAACTTGGTAGAACCGACAGTATTAACACCTAAGGACATTACTTGGCCTAAATATAGGCCGGCGACAACACGTTTTGGGTGATTGGGAACTTGGACCGTGCCATTTTCGGCCTTAAAGGCGTGAGTAGCGGCCGCGTTTACTGGCCGTACAGTGCTACATAAAAAAGTGACTGCTAATAAAGCGAATATCCAGAATCTTTTCTTAAGCATAAAGACAACTCCTTTTAAGTTATAAATTTAATTTGTCTGGTGTAGTAACAAAATTACAAAGTAAGGCATGGTAATTACGGCGACGACAAGTCCGACTGGTAATTGACTTGGAGCGAAGGCGACCTCGGCAACAATTGCAGCAAATAAAACGAGGTCGATGCCAATTAGTACCGTTAAGGGGAGATAGTAGCGACTTTTGTGACCAACTAATGAATGTGCAATGTGTGGCGCCATTAAACCAACGAAGCTAATGGCACCGCCGCCGGCCACTGCGATCCCGGCTAATAGTACGGCCAGCAATAGTAAATTTCGGCGTTTGTTTCTAACTGCCAATCCAAGGCTGCTAGCAGACTGCTGCCCGAGGGTTAGTAGATCACTACCCCATAATTGGCGAACCATGAATGGCAAAATGACTAGAATGGCACAAGTTAGAACAAAAATGTAGCTCCAGTCTTGATTCCAAAAGTCACCACTGATCCAGATAATTAATTTGTCAAAATCAAACTGATTAAGTTGCAGTTCAATCAATAAAATAATGCCATTTAATAAAGTACCGCTGGCGATACCAATTAATAAAAGTTGCAGCGGTTGTTGCAAACGCCGCTGTATAAAGACAATTGCAGCACCTAAAAGACTGCCAAGTACAGCAAAAAGTGGTAAACCAATCGTTTGTGTTAAGTTGATGTAGTGACTAAGCGCTAGAAAGATTACTGCGCCTAAGCTGGCACCGGCATTAATGCCCATGACGCTAGTATCGGCCAAAGGGTTTTCAGTAACTAATTGCAAAATTGCACCACTAAGGGCCAGACAACCGCCACAGATAACACTTAACATAATTTGTGGTAAACGAAATTGCAGTAAAATAAGTTGTGACTGTGCATCACCTTGGCCAACTAAGGTTGTAAGAACGTTATGTAAAGAGAGGTGAATGCTGCCGTGGGTCATTTGAAAGAAACTTAATAGAACAAAAAGGACTAATAGACCAGCAAACCATGCACCAAAGCGGTGTTTTCTTTTTAGATTAGTCAATTCAAGGCCTCCTCTTGATTACGCCAGAGGAAAATGAATAGAAATAAGCCGCCTAAGATAGCAGTCAGCGCACCTAAGGGCAATTCAAAGGGTGGATGGGCAGACTTAGCCAATGCGTCGCCAAAGCTGAGAAAGGCGCCCCCAGCAAGTAATACTTGGCCAACTGTATGCTTGAAATTGTGGCCGCTGAGTAAAGCGATACATTGGGGAATTCCCAAACCAACAAAAGCAATGTTACCGGCCACGGCAACACTGGCACCGGCGGCAAGTACAATTAGGCAGGCTGCCCATAAACGTGTCCAATTTCGTTTTGTCCCTAACCCTTGGGCCAATTGATCATTGAGCGCAAGCAGCGTCAATTCTTGGCGAAGACAAAATAGGCCAATAACTAAAATGAAAAAAGTAATGGCAAGCAGAGTAACCGCCTGATACGTTACACCGGAGAATCCACCGACTAACAATGTTCGGTATTTTGCAGTTGACTGGGTGAGTAAACTGACAGCGTAAGCCACGCTGACAAGAAAGCCTGAAAAAATTGTACCGCCTAAAATTAATCGCAGTGGTTGCATACCACTGCGCGTTACTGATAGGCCAAGCACAATACAAAAAGCAATTAAAGCGCCTAACAATGCAAGTCCAAAACGGGCAGCGATGGTAAATGGAATACCAACCACCGTACCAATGATTAGAGCCAGATTTGCGCCACTATTGACGCCTAAAATCGCTGGATCAGCAATTGGATTACGTGAAATGGTTTGTAGTAATTGACCCGCAACAGCTAACAAGCTACCAATTAACACACTGGCCAACGCACGAGGTAGCCGAACTTGTAGAATTATTTGCTGTTCTAAGCCAGTGTGTGGGTGAAGCAATGTTAGTGGGCTGTACCAAGTTGGTCCACTGCAGAGGTCGATAGTAAAGCCTAATAATAACAGGCAAATTAAGATAAAATTCAAATGGGCTATTTTATGTTGCATCCTTTTCCCCCTTACCGAGAGAGTGTTTGGAAAAGCGGTTAGATTCTACTCTGCAATTATAGTGAGTTATTTACAAAGATCGCAAATAGCTTAGGACGCCTCGAATGTTGTCGATTCTTGTGGCAAAGTTTAAAGGTCACAGTTACAAAGTCCGTAACTGCTCGCGACTCAATTCGTCTCGGTCACCGCAGGAAGCTGCTTTTTCAAACACGTTTACACTAAATTAGTCAGGTGAATACTAGTAAAAGTATTTTTCAAACACGATCTAAGGCCAATAATGATTAAAATGAAAAAGATCTCATTTAAGTTTTAATTTTAGCAGAAGAAATAGTTTATATCTAGACTAATTGAAAACTATTCTCAATTACGGACTAACCGATTTAAAAAAGCAAGGCCGTGAAGTGAACCCAGACTTTTGTCCCACACCTTAATTTAAAATTCTCTTTTACTGTACCAAAAAAGCGCTAGAAAGTTTAGTTTGCTTCAAACCAAATTTTCTAACGCTAATAACTAGCCCATTATTGCATGTGTAGTAGATTTAATTTATCTAGATGTTCCGCAATTTGAACTGAATTCCACGCGGCACCTTTCAATAAATTATCGGAAACGTTCCATAAATGATAGGCGTTATCTTCTTCTTGATCAGGTCGAACACGACCAACAAAGGTATCGCGACTACCTTCCGCGTTGATTGGCATTGGGTAGATTTGATGATCAGGATCATCTTGTAAAACGACACCAGGGGCGTTGCGTAGAGCAGCTTGAATGCCCGCAACATTAGCATTTTTAGCGTCTTCAACTTCAAAGTAAACTTCTTCAGAATGACTGACTGGAACGGGGACGCGAGCACAAGTTGCGGTTACCTTGATAGCCTTACTGTTCATGTCACCAGCCATGATCTTTTTGGTTTCGTGGATCATTTTCCATTCTTCATGGGAGTAGCCATCTTCTTCAAACACGTCGATTTGCGGTAAAACATTAAAAGCAATTGGATAGTGCTTTTTATCACCAGCAGTTGGTAAAATATCAGCGTGCATTTCTTTGCCATCTAAGTAATCTTGCGTTTCAGTTCGTAGCTCTTGTAAAGCACGGTTACCGGCACCACTAACGGCCTGGTAAGTTGAAACAATCACTTTTTTTAGACCAAATTTTTGGCGAATTGGTTCTAGTGAAACAACCATTTGAATCGTCGAGCAATTTGGATTAGCAATGATACCATGATGCGCATAAAGTGCCTTTTCATTAACTTCAGGAACAACTAAAGGTACTTCAGGATCCATGCGGAAAGCACTTGTATTATCAACAACGACAGCGCCACGTTTAACAGCTTCAGGAGCAAATTTTTTGGAAACACCGCCACCAGCAGAGAAAAGGGCTAGATCAACGCCCTTAAAAGAATCAGGCACAGTTTCTTCAACAGTAATTGTCTGGTCTTTAAACTTTAATTGTTTACCAGCAGAACGACTAGATGCTAGCAATTTTACAGAATTAATTGGTAAAGTTGTCTCCTCTAACATCTGAATCATTCGGGTACCAACAGCGCCAGTTGCGCCAACCACTGCAACATTATAACCACTCACAGTAAAAGACCTCGCTTTTTATAAGTTAGCCTATAGTTTAGCACAAAATATAAAATTAGAAAACAATGAAACCTCACATTGTTTTATTAAAATGTTTAGTGACGTGCTTTAGACTAGTGCTAATCGTTATTCCAATAAATATTCTAATTGCTTAATAATTTATTCTTTTTACAGGATGAGGCCCTGGATGAAAAGTCTTGTGGTCCGTAAATGAGCACTTAGATTAATTTAAATAGTCAGGGTCATATTTTTATCTGGAAAACAATCAAGTAGTGAGTGTGGCTAAGTAATGGATTTATGCATAAATTTATTAATTTTGGCGGATTAAATTTTACTAATTAATTAAAATAAGTAAAAGTTGTGGTGAGTAATTCGGACGTTTACAGTTTTCTGTGTTATTTTGTAGTTAAGCGTTTTCTAATTATTAAACAAAACAGGTACGAGAACGTTTATAATGTAGATATCAAATGTCCTTAAACAGAATCGGAGGTAATTAGAATGACCCAAAAAGCTTATATGATCGGTACTGGAATCGGTAATTTAGCTGCAGGTATCTATTTGATTCGTGATGGTGGTTGGCGTGGTGATCAGATTACTATGTTTGGCCTGAATAAACATGGTGCTAACGATGGTGATACGGTCGCTGCCTATGAGGATGAGTACGGGATTACACCACTTGGAAACAGCCAGGGCTATTTGGCCGAGGGTGGTCGAATGTTAAATGAGGAGACGTACGAAAATCTTTGGGATCTATTGCGGGAAGTTCCGTCATTAGATAATCCTGGTCAATCAGTAACGGATGATATTTTAGATTTCGATCACGCACACCCAACGCATGATGTTGCCCGTTTAATGGATAAGTTTAACGGTATTCGGAATAAAGGTGACCGCCAGGATTATAATCATATGCAGTTTAATAATCACGATCGTTATTTGTTAAGCAAATTAATGTTGTTACCTGAAAGCAAAGAGCAAGAATTAAATGACGTGAGTATTAAGCAATGGTTCAAAACTAGTCAGCATATTTTTCAGACTAATTTCTGGTATATGTGGCAAACTACCTTTGCGTTTAAGAAGGAAAGTTCTGCGATGGAATTACGCCGTTATATAAACCGGATGATTCTTGAATTTAGTCGGATTAATACACTTGCCGGAGTCACCAGAACGCCTTACAACCAGTATGAAAGTATTATATTACCAATGCGCAAGTATCTAACTGATCGTGGTGTTCAGTTTGTGAATAACCGTAAAATCACGGCGTTCCAATTTAAAGACACACCACTTCGTGACGATATCATCGTGACCGGTTTAGAATACGAAGAAGTTGATAATGACAACCAAAAGGGCAGTGTCTCGATTGAAGAAAATGATCTTGTCTTTGATACTAACGGTGCCATTACTGACAGTACTTCAATTGGTGATCTAGATACGCCAATTAAGGAAAATATGGAGTATGCGCCGAGTGCTCAATTGTGGAAACAGGCCACCGAACACTTTTACGATTTAGGTCATCCTGACAAGTTCTTTAACGACCGATCGCAAAGTGAGTGGATGAGTTTTACAATCACAACCAGTGATCACTACTTGCTGAACCAGGTAACGCGGATTACGCAGCAACAACCTGGCAATGCCCTAAATACTTGGATTGATAGTAACAACTTGATCTCAATTGTTGTTCATCATCAGCCTCATTTTAAGGCGCAAAAAGAGAATGAAACTGTCTTTTGGGGCTACGCAATGTATCCACGGCGGCAAGGGGATTACGTTAAGAAACCATTTATCGAGATGACTGGCCGTGAAATGTTGCAGGAATTACTGGGTCACCTAGCAGAAGTCGATAGCAGTAAAGATAATATTCGGCAACACACGGATAAAATTATGGCCAGTATTATTAACGTTATTCCAGTTTACATGCCGTATGCCAGTGCCCTCTTTAATCGCCGGGCAGTTGGTGACCGACCAGCCGTTGTACCGAAGCATTCCAAGAACTTAGCTTTCATTGGTCAATTTGCGGAAATGCCATTTGATATGGTCTTTACTGAACAATATTCATTCCGTTGTGCCCAGCGCGCCGTTTACCATTTCTTGGGCATTCCTGCTAGTGAGTTAACACCATTACACCATTATGAAAAAGATCCAAAAGTAATGGCACGAGCAACCAAGACAATGTTCCGTTAAAAATGGGTAAAGTGATGTTAGGTAGTTAATTTTATACGGAAACTACCTAACGAATTACGTTCTAATTAGCGCGTGGTTTGAAATTATTTGTTGCAGAAATTGTGACACTAAAGAGGTCGGGACAAAAATCCTGGCCTCTTATTTGTGGGTCTCTGTCAAATCGTATTGGTGGAGATTTTGAACGGCACATTCACTTCGGTGAATGTGCTTTTTGTTTACTCA
>NZ_RHNQ01000065.1 GCF_003946275.1 Loigolactobacillus backii | reverse complement strand
GAGCTTGCGTTTATTTTTTTGCCAAAAAAGCCAATAACCACACGCCTTTGGCGTGATTATTAGCTTTCAAGTTTCAGTTCTTAGTTTTATCGGTTATTACGCCATTAACCAAAATAGTTTGAATTTCAAACTATTTTAGGTTATGATGTGGGATGTTCAAAATTTGGACATGGATGAAGTGAAATCAACCAAATTTTTTTGACAATTTAGTTCGAAAGTCGAATTAATCTGGCGTGATACTTGATCAGTTTTGCAACCGAAAGGAAGAAAGCAATGAGTGTATTAGATGCAGCTAAAATTATGGATCTAATTCCCAATCGATATCCAATTTTGTTTATGGATAAAGTCGATGAATTAAATCCGGGTGAATCGATCGTTTGTACCAAAAACGTCACAATTAACGAGGAATTTTTCCAAGGCCATTTTCCTGGAAATCCAGTTATGCCCGGCGTATTAATTATCGAGTCGCTTGCTCAAGCAGCTTCGATTTTAATTCTCAAGACGGAAAAATATCGTGGCAAGACAGCTTACCTTGGTGCCATTGATAATGCCAAATTCAGAAAAGTTGTTCGTCCGGGTGATGTTTTGAAGCTACATGTTGAAATGGAAAAACAGCGTGACAACATGGGTAAAGTTAAATGCGCTGCCAAAGTTGAAGACAAAGTGGCTTGTTCCGCCGACTTAACGTTCATTGTTCCAAATCCAGATAAAAAGATTTAGACCGAGAGTGAATGAGGAGATTTAATGAATGAATTCGACGAGTGATGAAATTAAAGATGATTACAATTTCATAAGTGAGGCTTTGATAGATATTTATGATCAGATAATGCGAATTGAAGAGAGTGAAATTCGAAAGAGTCGATTTAAGGACATCACTGCAAAAGAATTGCATCTTATTCATACAATTGGCCTTCATGATCGGAAAACAACTTCAGAAGTATCACGTGTTTTGAAGTTAAGTAAAGGGACGTTAACTGCCAATCTTAATAACCTTGAGAAAAAAGGCTACATCATTCGAATGATTAACCAACAGGACCGTCGGATTATCAACCTTGGGCTGACGAGTAAGGGCAGATTGCTTTATCGTGCCCACTATGCGTTCCATCGCCAGTTGGTTGAAAGTTGCTTAAAGGAATTTGACGGATCCGATATTCGAAAGATGCGGCAGGCATTGGTTAACGTTGAGAAATTTATTGACGAGGTTTCATCAAAATGAAATTTGAAGATTTCAAAATAGTAGCTACGGCGAGTCAAGTGCCTGAGCGAGTTGTTGATAATCATGAACTTTCAACGATGATGGACACCTCTGATGAGTGGATCGTTAAGCGAACGGGAATTAAGCGTCGGCATATTGCCGTTACTGAAACTACAAGCTCACTTTGTACCAGCGTTGCTCAGCAATTACTTGCTCAAAGCGAACTGCAGCCTGACGATATTGATTTGATCGTTGTTGCAACCATGTCACCTGATTATTTAACACCTTCTACCAGTGCAACTGTGCAAGGAAACATTGGTGCTACTAAGGCGATGGCGTTTGATATTGATGCAGCCTGCTCAGGGTTTGTTTATGGATTGAAGCTAATTCGGCAAATGCTGATGGCAGATCATAAAAAGAATGCCATTTTAATTGGTGGTGAAACGTTAAGTAAGCTTTTGGATTGGTCTGATCGATCCACTGCCGTTTTGTTTGGTGATGGTGCCGGTGGGGTTTTGGTTACGAACGAGACAACTGCTGATGGGTCATATCTTGCAGATAGTATGACAACCCTTGGCAGTCTTGGTGGCTATTTAACGGCTGGTAAGACTGGTCAGCCATCACCATTTTCATCAGATCATCAACCATTCAAGCCGTTCTTTAAGATGAATGGTCGGCGTGTTTATCAATTCGCGGTTAAGAATGTTCCCGATTCGGTTAACCATGCATTATCGGTGGCTAAATTAGCACCGACAGATGTTGACCACTATGTCCTTCATCAAGCGAACGTTCGAATTGTCGAGCGGATTGCGGATGAACTCGAGCTGCCAATGACCAAATTTCCGGTTAACATCGGTGAATTTGGGAATACCGCAGCTGCCAGCGAACCGATCTTGTTGGATCAGCTAGTAAAACACAACATTATCAAACGTGGCGATACAATTGCGTTAAGTGGCTTCGGTGGTGGCTTAACAGTTGGAACCATGTTACTGACTTATTAACGATATTGCTCATAGAAAATTAATTAATCAAATTAAAAACAAACAACTATATTGGAGGAAATTAATGATGACTAAAGAAGAAGTATTTAACAAGGTAAAGGATATTATCGTGGACCAATTGGATGTTGATGCAGACAAAATTAAAGAAGACACTAATTTCAAGAATGATCTTTCTCTTGACAGTTTGGATATCTTCGAAGTTGTTGACAAAATTGAAGATACTTATGATATCGAAATTGAAACTGACGAAGGTATGGAAACTGTTGGTGGTTTGGTAGATTACGTTCTTAAACAACAAACTAAGTAGGTTGATACTTTGAGATTAAGTTATTTATTTAGCGGTCAGGGAAAACAATTTCCCGAGATGGGGCAGGACCTTTACCAACAAGAGGTAATTTATCGTCAAACCATTGAGGAAGCTTCTGCTGCACTTAATATGGATTTGAGTAAATCAGAGGTTATGGATGATCCCAATAATGTCCAGGTCGCCATTGTCGCAATGAGTACCGGTATTTTTCGGATTCTTGAAAAAGAATTCGGATCACCAGTGGGCGCTGCTGGATTGAGCCTTGGCGAATATAGTGCAATTATAGCTGCTCGTGGTGTTCAGTTTGCTGATGCGCTAAAGCTGGTTCGTGATCGTTCTCGCTATATGGATAAAGCAGGAAAAGATCATCCGGGTAAAATGGCAGCTGTTCTTAAGGCAAACGCTGATTTAGTCCGTGAAGCCTGCCGGGTTGGTGCTCAAGCAGGTGATATTTACCCAGCTAATTTTAATACCGATTCGCAGATTGTTATCGGGGGTACACAGGCCGGTTTGGACGCAGCAACCACTTATCTTCATGAACATGGGATTAAGCGGGTTGTTCCGTTAAAAATGACGGTTGCTTCTCATACTCCGTTTATGCAAGAAGCAAGTGATTTATTAGCTGATCGAATTCAAACTGTTGACTTTCATGAGTTTAAGTTTCCTGTTATTAGTAATACAACAATGACCCAATTTGATGTTGCCAATATGAAACAGACGCTGGTTGATCAGTTGGTTAATCCGACCCATTTCATTGATTGCCTCAAAGCCTTAGTCAATTTGGGCAGTGATACGATGATTGAAATCGGTCCGGGTGATACGTTGATGAAGTTTGCAAAATCGTTATCAACTGTTGACACACTACATATTGATAGTGTTAAGACATTGAATGATGTCAGATCAAATGTAAAGTTGGTGAAATAATGAGTGAAGCAAAACAAATTGCATTAGTAACCGGTGCCGCAAAGGGGATCGGATTAGCGATTGCCAAAAGGCTTTCAAAAGATGGTATGACAGTTGTTTTAAATACGCACCATGCTTTAGATGATGATGTGAAGCAGCAATTAAGTGATCAGGGAGTTACTTTTGATAATTTGGTTGGCGACGTGGCCAACGAAGATGATGCCCAAGCAATGATTGACAGTTTGCTGGAAAAATATGGTCAAATTGATGTTTTAGTAAACAATGCGGGCATTAACCGCGACAAATTATTGAGCCGCACTAAGCTGTCGGATTTTAAAGCAGTTATTGACACAAATTTAATTGGCGCGTTTAACATGACCAAGTTTGCAATGAAGTCAATGCAAAAGAGTCGTTCTGGTGTCATTGTCAACATTTCCAGTATTTCAGGCTTGCATGGTAATATTGGGCAGGCTAATTATTCCGCTAGTAAAGCTGGACTAGTCGGTTTGACAAAAACAGCCGCTCGTGAAGGGGCTTTACGTAATATTCGTTGTAATGCTGTTGCTCCGGGAATGATTGAAACCGATATGACTGGAAAAATGAGCGAACGTCGTCAAAAAGAATTCACTGATCAAATTCCGTTGAAACGATTTGGCCGACCGGAAGAAATTGCCGACGCAGTTTCGTTCTTGGTGCATAATGATTATTTAACAGGTCAAGTCATCACAATTGATGGTGGATTAACAATTTAATTGCTAAAGGAGAAAAATTCATGAACAGAGTCGTTGTTACTGGAATGGGTGCCGTTACCCCACTCGGAAATGATGTTGATAGTTTTCTGACCAACTTATTAAATTCGAAGGTTGGCATTAATAAGATTACCAAATTTGATGCAGAAGCAACTGGAATTTCTGTTGCCGGTGAAGTCAAGGACTTTGACGCAATGAAGCGCTTGGACCGAAAAACCGCAAAGCGAAATGGTCTGTTTGTCAATTACGCGCTATATAGTGCTCACGAAGCGATGGAAATGGCTGGCTTGAATGAAGACAATATCAAACCAGAGGAACTAGGCGTCATTTATGGTTCAGGAATTGGTGGTTTGACGACCATTCAAGAGCAAGTCATCAAGATGCACGACAAAGGACCTAAGCGGGTATCACCTCTCTTTGTGCCTAATTCCATTGTTAATATGGCTGCCGGTGATATTTCAATTGCCTTCAAGGCCCGTAACACCAGTCAAGCTATTGTGACTGCCTGTTCGTCAGGGACTAATGCAATTGGCAATGCCTTTGAATATATTAAAGAAGGAAAAGCTGAGGCAATGATTGCAGGCGGAACTGAAGCTTCAGTAAATGAAATTGGTATTTCAGGATTTGCTGCAATTACGGCATTATCGAAGACCGAAGATCCAATGAAAGCGTCAATTCCGTTTGATAAAGACCGAAATGGTTTTGTAATGGGTGAAGGTTCTGGAACCCTGGTCTTGGAAAGTTATGACCATGCCAAAGCACGTGGCGCTAAGATCCTTGCTGAGATTGTTGGTTATGGAACGACTAGTGATGCTTACCATATGACAGCGCCTGATCCAGAGGGAACCGGCGCTAAACGGGCAATGCAAATGGCCATTGACGAGGCTGAAATTGATGCCACTGATGTTGACTATATTAACGCGCACGGAACAAGTACTCATGCCAATGACAGCGCTGAATCCAAGGCAATCAATGTGGTCTTCTCAAAGAATGATCATGTTAAGGTAAGCAGTACCAAAGGGATGACTGGCCACGCATTGGGCGCAGCCGGTGCGATTGAGGCTGTTGCAACAATCGGCGCAATTCAAAGAAACCAAATGCCGGTAAATGTGGGTGTTGTTAACCAAGATGAAGAATGTGATGTTGATTTAGTTGATGACACCAATAAGAAAACAACTGTTAACTATGCAATCAGTAACTCATTTGGATTTGGAGGACACAACGCTGTAATTGCATTTAAGGGATGTGATTAAAGTTATGGACGAGAAGGAAATTGAACGGTTATTAGATAAGTTTGATAAATCATCACTCAAAAACTTTGAGTTAACGCAGGATGATTTTAAATTGGCATTGAGTAAACGTGAGGCTGGTGACCAAGTTGTTGTAGGTGAGCCAACATTAACAACACCTAATGACACTGTTAGCGCACCTAAACCGACGTCAAAACAATCACAGAATGAATCAACAACGCCAGCTGTTAATTCGGCAGCTGATGTCGCCGAAATTAAAGCACCGCTGGTAGGTGTTATCTATTTCGCGCCAAGTCCCGATAAGCCTGCCTTTAAAAAGCAGGGCGATAAAGTTGAAAAAGGGGACGTTGTCTGCGTTATTGAAGCAATGAAGATGATCAATGAAGTTAAGAGTGATGTTTCAGGAACAATTTCAAATATCTTGGTTGAGGATGGCAGTATGGTTGAGTATGATCAACCACTGTTTCAAGTTAAGAAGGGATAGATAATAATGACACCCAACGTAAATGATGTGATTCCCCAACGCTATCCTTTTGAAATGATTGACCGCTTTTTGGATGTTCAAGCAGGTGTTAAGGCAAGATCGGTGAAACTGATTTCCATTAATGAATGGTTCTTTGCCAACCAGCCGGTTAACCGGTTAGTTGTCCCACGGCCAATTATGATTGAGGCAATGGCTCAGACTGGGGTTGCTGCCATTCTGTCATTACCAAAATATCAAGGGAAAAATGTGTTTTTTGGCGGCATAAAAAACGCCACTTTTCAAGATGATTTTCGACCAGGCGACCGGTTAATCTTTGAAGTGGAAATGAAAAAGCTCAAAATGAACATTGGATTAGGTCACGGATCGATTATTCGAGACGGTCAAGTGATTTGTGAGGCCGACCTGATATTTGCGGTGGAATGAGAAACCTGGCTCATTTCGGGAATGAATCCAAATGGCGTTCCAAAACGTTTTTAAGTACAAGAAGTTAGTGTAAAGTTTTAGTAGGAAAGTGAAAAAAAGCCTTTTCAAAACACGAGAAGACCGTTAATCTTCTAATTAGGTTGGTAGCCAAAAATTAGGAGGTAACGGTCTTCATGTCTCAAATCTTAACAGAAATCATGACAGTTTTAAAGGATAGTAATAGTTTATTTAATGCGGAACAAGATTTAATGATTCGGTGTCAAGCGTTGATTGCCACTGCTTTAGGTCAAGCACTAGAAGAGTTGGATGATCTTTTAATTGGTGAAACAAAATACCAAGAAATTGTCGGTAAACGCGAAAGAACTTTGAATTTCATGTGTGGGGCCGTAACTTTCAAACGCCGGTTAGTGAAGCTAGCTGATAAAAAGTATGTCTTTCCTTTGGATCGTTATTTGCAGTTAATTCCACGAAGTAGATTTTCACCCTTAATGGTCGAAAAGGTTGCCAAGCTAGCTTCACATAGTGTTTTACGGACAACGGCTTTGGCTGTTAACCTTTTAACCCCACTTTCTATCAGTCGTCAAAAAGTTGGTCAACTTTATCAAGCAGCCGGTACGCAATGTGAAAAGCAGCGTGAAGAAACCACATTAGTGAACATCGAAAAGAAACGGCGAGTTCCTTATCTGTATTTGGAAGGCGATGCCTTTTGTGTGGCCTTAAAGGCTAAGCAACACCATAAAAATGTCTTTATTCATCGACTGCAACTAACGGAAGGTATTAGCCAAAATGGCCAGCGCCGACAGACGTTAAACCGACATGTATTTACGGGATTAAACCGGCAAGCAGTTTTTAATCAAGTACAAGATTATCTCGATCAGAATTATGATTTACGAGCAACTACAATGATTACCGGTAGCGATAATGGGAGTGGCTATGAACCATCCTGCTTTGATGAATTAGCGGTTGGGGCCAAAAAACATGAGCACTTTTTAGATCGTTATCACTTGAACCGAAAAATTCGTAGTCGATTAAGCAAGATGCCTAAAATTCTGCAAAGTAAACTATTTCAGGGTGTGCATAATTGGGATAATGATCAAGTTCAAATTGTCCTTGATACGTGTGAGTTCCAAGCCAATGATGCGGATAGTCTGGAAGCAATTCAGCTTTTACGGAGTTACTTGAAACGTAACTGGAATTATTTAAAGCCAGCTGACAAGCGCAGCTTAGCTACCGAAACCGTGTGTTTAGGTGGCTGTGAAAGTAATCATCGACGCTTTACCTATCGGTTAAAACATCAAGGTCGCTCTTGGAGTAAAGCTGGATTGAAGGCGATGATTGCGGTGATTACCAGTGAAATTAACGGGCAATTAGAAACGGCAATGATAAAGATGCCCAATACCTTGCCAATAAGCATCATGCCAGTTAAAGTGGCCGCTAGTTATTTTCTTAAACAGCCTTTTACGCAACATCAAGGAATTAGGCACGGCAGTATTTCATTAGACGCAGCAACTAGCAGTGCTATGGGTAATTTGGTGAAGGCTATTTCATAGGATTTGAATAACAGGTGGAGTGGAGGCGTTGGTGAAAGAGTGTGTCGATGTCACTTAGCGATTTATCGCTTAGAGACATGGGAGACTGGAGAGATCCACTTTTGGCCTGAAGGGCAAGAAGTTAGCTCGTAAGCGACCCACACGGCCCCGCATCAACGCCGGAACGAAACAAAAAGTAGTTAAAAACATAAATAAAATCTAATTAGAGACACTACCTACTAAAGCTTGACACATACGTACAAGAAGGTGAGCATATGTTTAAAAAAGTATTAGTGGCAAATCGTGGCGAAATTGCTGTGCAAATTATCAGAGCACTTCATGACATGAATATTGAAGCAGTTGCTGTTTATTCCAGTGCTGATAAGGAGAGCTTGTTTGTTCATTTAGCTGATGAGGCGATCTGTATTGGCGGTGCCCAGCCGAGTGATTCTTATTTAAATATGGCCCAAATTATGAGTGCCGCAACTTTAACTGGTTGTGAAGCCATTCATCCCGGGTACGGTTTTCTCTCTGAGAATGCTGAGTTTGCGGAAATGTGTGAGTCTTGTCATATTCAATTCATTGGTCCTAGCCATCAATTGATTTCACTGATGGGTGACAAGGCTAACGCCAGAGAGGCAATGAAGTCCGCGGGCGTTCCGGTGATCCCTGGTAGCGAGGGTGATGTCACTTCAGTTGATCAAGCTGAACGGATTGCTGAAAAAATTGGTTTCCCAGTTTTATTGAAATCCGCTGCCGGTGGTGGTGGTAAAGGTATCCGTGAGGTTGATCGGCCAGAAGAGCTTCGTGATTCATTCGAGCAGTGCCAACGTGAGGCCAAGGCATCATTTGGTGATGATAGTATGTATGTTGAAAAACTAATCCGAGATGCCAAACATGTTGAAATGCAGGTGATTGCGGATAATTTTGGCCACGTTGTCTATTTACCGGAACGTGACTGTTCTCTGCAACGAAATCATCAAAAGGTAGTTGAAGAAAGTCCATGTATTTTGATTTCTCCTGAAGAACGTCAGGAATTAGGTGAAATTGTTGCCAAGGCAACGCTTAAACTTGGTTATACAAATACTGGGACCTACGAATTTTTGATGGATCACGATCACCATTTTTACTTTATGGAAATGAATACTCGTCTTCAGGTTGAACATACGATTACCGAAGAAGTTACCGGCATTGAGCTGGTAAAGGGTCAGTTAGCCGTTGCTGCTAATGAAGTATTACCCTTTGTTCAAGCAGATGCGACTGTTAAGGGACATGCTTTGGAGTGTCGATTAAATGCCGAAGACCCCGAAAACAACTTTGCTCCTCAACCCGGGAAAATTACCCATTTATTTTTCCCTGATGGGTCATTGGGTGTCCGAATTGATGCTGGTGTGACCAACGGCAGTTTTATTTCACCTTTTTATGATTCAATGATCGCTAAATTAATCGTTCATTTAAATGACCGGAATGCGGTCATTGCGAAGATGAAACGGGTGTTAAGTGAGCTTGAAATTACGGGTGTCATAACCAATCAAGCCTTTTTATATGAGTTAGTTACATCTGATCGATTTAAACAGGGAACCTACTCAACTAGTTTTATTGAAAATGATGTTCTTGCTGGTAGGAGGGGATTAAATGCTGCAAAGTCGGTTTAAAATGCCCAGTCGTGATGAATTAAAAAAGCGAATGGATAAAATCCCCGATAACTTAATGAAAGAATGCCCAATTTGCCATACAACGTTTTTTTCGATGAGAATGGGCAAGCAGCGAACCTGCCCTAATTGTGGATTTGGTTTTCGAATTACGGCTCGCAGGCGGGCTAAGATTACGTTTGATACCTTTGACGAAATGGATGCAGACGTAACGGTTCCCGACCAATATGACGATAAGAAGTATCGGGGTAAAATTGCAAAAGCAAAAAAGGTAACCGGAATTAAGGAAAGTGTCTTGACTGGAATCGGGTCACTGGATCATCAAAAAGTGGCGGCCGGAATTATGGACCCATTCTTTATCATGGGTAGTCTTGGCAGTGCCACTGGTGAAAAAATTGTTCGATTGTTCGAAAAAGCAACCACTGAAAAGTTGCCGGTTGTCATGTTTACGGCTTCTGGTGGTGCGAGGATGCAGGAAGGGATCAAGTCACTGATGCAAATGGCAAAGGTGTCCCAGGCTGTTGAGGCTCACAGCAAAGCCGGACTGTTTTATCTGGTGGTTCTTTGTGATCCAACGACTGGTGGCGTTACTGCCAGTTTTGCAATGCAGGGCGACATTATTTTAGCCGAATCTCATGCTTTGGTTGGATTTGCTGGTCGCCGAGTCATTGAACAAACAATTATGAAGCAGCCACCCAAGAATTTTCAAAGGGCTGAAACTGTTTTGGATCACGGCTTTATCGATGCGATTGTTCCGCGGACCAATTTAAAGCAGACAATCTCTCAATTTTTGCGACTGCATCAGAGGGAGGCTAGTCATGGCTAAAAAAACAGCTTATCAACGTGTTCAGGCAGCCCGTGACAGTCATAAAATTTCAACGGATGAACTCATTCGTGGTTTGACAACTGATTTTTTTGAACTCCATGGAGATCGGTCTGATGGCGATGATCAAGCAGTAATCGGTGGCATTGGATTGTTAAAGGATGTACCGATTACGGTGGTTGGGATTCGTAAGGGTGCTGATACGGAAGAAAATATCAAGCGTCATTTCGGTAGCCCTGAACCGGAAGGCTATCGTAAAGCGCTTCGATTAATGCAACAGGCGGAAAAATTCCATCGACCGATTTTGGCGCTGGTGAATACGCCTGGCGCTTGGCCGGATGTGGATGCTGAATATCACGGTATTGGTTCTGCAATTGCCAAGTGCTTACAAGTGGGCATGCAACTAAAGGTACCGTACATTAGTATCATTGTTGGTGAGGGTGGTAGTGGTGGCGCGATTGCGCTTGCCTGTGGCGACAAAGTATTTATGTTTGAAGATAGTATTTATTCCGTTTTGTCACCTGAAGGCTATGCCAGCATCATGTGGAAGGATTCATCAAAGGTCCAGCAAGCAGCTGAAGCCTTAAATTTAACACCAGAATGGTTACAAGAAAATGGTATTATTGATCAGATTATTCATGAATACCACTCTGGTGAGAATTTAGGCCCACTACGTGACTTTCTGGCAAATCAGTTTAATGAACTGGCTAATTTACCGATTGACGAGTTATTACGCCAACGTGAGCAACGTTACCGGAATTTTTAAAAGAAAAATTATTTGGAGGCCGAATTAAATGAGTGGCTTTTTAGATGGAAAAACAATTGTGATCATGGGGGTCGCAAATAAACGCAGTATTGCTTGGGGATGTACCCAGGCAATTATTGATCAAGGCGCTAAGGTTATTTTAACTTATCAAAATGATCGAATTAAGAAGAGCTTACAACGATTTGTTCCTGAAGATTCAGAATTAGTAGAATGTGACGTTGCTGATGATGACAACATTAAAAATGCATTCGAAGAGATTGGTAATAAGTATGGCAAAATTGATGGTGTGATTCATGCAATCGCTTATGCTGACCGTGAGACATTGACGTCTGGGCTGGTACATACTACTCGTGAAGGATACGATTTGGCTCAAAACATTAGTGCCTACTCATTGATTGCAGTGAGTCGTTATGCACAACCAATCCTAAATGACCCTTCAAGTATTGTAACTTTGACTTATTTTGGTTCAACTCGGGCCATTCCAAATTACAATATGATGGGTGTTGCCAAAGCGGCCTTGGAAGCCAACGTTCGCTATTTAGCTTCAGATTTAGGGGTGAATGGGATTCGAGTAAACGCAATTTCTGCGGGTGCGGTTAAGACATTAGCAGTTACCGGCATTAAGCATCATGGTGAATTGTTAAAGGAATCGGAGTCGAGAACCGTTGATCAAAAGAGCGTTACAACAACCGAAATCGGAAATGTGGCTGCCTTTTTGATGAGTGATCTGGCAACTGGAATGACCGGCGACGTGGTTTACGTTGATAAGGGTGTGCATCTTATTTAAAGAGAGTGATCAAATCAGCGGTTAGATCCCAGAATATAAGCCAGCCCATCTAATATTCTGGTTTTGAATATTAGATGGGTCTCTGTCAAATCGTATTGGTGGAGATTTTGAACGGCACATTCACTTCGGTGAATGTGCTTTTTGTTTACTCA
>NZ_RHNQ01000064.1 GCF_003946275.1 Loigolactobacillus backii | reverse complement strand
TGCTTGATCTCTTATTTTTTTATCGTGCTCGGCCTGTTTATCAGCCAATGCTTGTTTCTCAGTAGAGCCTAAAGTTAACCCCTTAACCTTGTCAATGGCGCGCCATTTTTCCTGCTCTGTTAATTCACCATTATGCTGAATATTAAAAAGCTTTTGACGCTCATCTTGTAATTGGCCTTGTGAGAAATCATTGGCATCTTTCTTTTCGGGTTTCCATGCAAAAGAATAGCCAATAACAGGCTTTCCTCGCCTTTTACCGTATTTCTTGCGGACAGTTAGCCCACGAAATAGGGGGGTAAGTTCTTCTTTGATTGGTTTTATTACTTTTTTGTTAATGTCGCCTTGCCGATAAGTTTTTGGAATATCAAGTAACTCATCAAAATCTGCTTTGGAAAAGTAGGCGTATCCAGTTGTCCGATAGCCTTTGAGTAATCGAAACATGGTTTTGGCATAGCTACTTTTTAGGTCGCGAAACTCGATAAGTGCATACCGCACCCAACTCTCTAGATTGTTCAGCAAGGGCAAAGCGTCTTTGTAGATTTCTACGTCAACGTACGGCTCGTCTACGTCACCGTTGATCTTAAATTTGGTAAACATGACAAATCTTTCGAACGACAACCCACTTTTGCTTTGGCTACCGAAACGCAAGTCCATCAAGTGGTCGTAGGTGCGTTTAATATCGTCGATAAAGCGCCGATTAGCTGTGGGTTTGTAATTACTTAACTCTTTTAGCTGGTCAAAGCTAAAGCGGACGGTTTGGTCACCCTTATCACGCATTCTAGACACAATTGAAAAAAATAAATTCATCTCAACAGGACTAAATTTACGCAGAGGAATTGTATTTAACTCCGGTTGATATTTAACTAGTTCGTTGCTCAAAAAACCACCTCCTAAATCAGAGGCTACCATATTAAGGCCGGAACCTCAAGACGAGACCCCATAAACAGACAATTGGACCCCCATAAACAGACAATTGGACCCCCATAAACAGACAATTGGACCCCCATAAACAGACAATTGGACCCCCAAACATTTGTGAAACGCTTGGGAGAGTAACGTGGAACATGCCCTTAAAAGAGGTTTTAAAAGAGGTTTTAAAAGAGGTTATATAAGAGGCGGGGGTCTCCGTGCCCCAAAACCAAAAAGGAGTGAGCGAAAATCACGCTCACATTTTGCTTGCAGCGTTCACTTCGTTCACTCGCTAAATTCAAAACCAAAAGACGTGGCTCAGAAGAAGCCTCGACTGACGCTCGGCGGACAGCCCCAGATAGTGCTAGGAGGACTTATTTTGCATTCTAAGCCATTTTAAAGATAATTTAATATAAATACACCTGTTAAGCAAAGAAATGCGTCAGAAGCCAAAATACAAGCCCTGAGAGCAAACCAGTCGGGATAACCGCGTACAAATAATTTTTAATTTCATACCAACTCATATTTTTATGTGTTCGATCAATTTCCGTAGATAAACGGTTAGCGACTTGGTCCATAGTCCCTTGAACGGTCTGGTTTAGGCTGTCGTTTAGGGTTCTCAACGTGTTGTTGTTGTCCTGTTGGACGCTGTTTATCTTTTGCAGTTCGGCGATTGTCCTTTGATTGACGGTCTTTGTCTGCTCGTTGAAGTGGTTTTGCGCGTCTTTTAGCGTCGCGACTAATTGTTCTTTGTTGGTCTCGTTGTTGCTGTTTAAATCGTTCAATGTCTTCTGAAAGGCTTGATTGACGCGCTGACTGGCTTGTTCGATTTGTGTCAGCTGTTCGGTCAGTTCGATTTGTTGTTTGCTTTGTAGTTGAATTTGTGTGCCCTGATAGTTCCTGATTTCTTTCAGGGTCTGATTGAGCGCTGTTAAATCTGTTTGTATCTGGGTTTCTGGTATCTGTTTGGTTGTATCTTGGGTCTCTGGTACGTCTTTCCAACTCATTGTAAATTGCCCCCTTTTCGTAAGCTGTGCCGAGTTTGTTACCACGTGCTTTATAATTCGTGCCTGTGAGCTGATAGGTAAGGTCTTTTCCCCGTTCCCATACATCTATCGCCTTTTGCTTTAAATCGTCTCTAAACGTCTGAAAATCGCGAATAAGGGGATTAGACATGGTGCTGTCAACGGCTTGTCTGATTTGGTCTTTCCATGTGGGTTGCCCACGATCATGCATTTTAATTTCTGCCATAGAACGTTTTTCATAGCGTTCAGGGTCAACTTTCGTAACTTCAAGCCCATGTTTTTGCACGATTTCATCGGTATTATGGACTAATTTTTCGCGGTATTCTTGCCAGTTACCGTGCATTTTTTTCCCTGTTTCTAAGTCGATTGCACCAATGACGGCATGAATGTGTAAAGCGTCCGTGTCGGCATGTTCGTATAAAGCGACTTGCTGATTAGGGTAGGTTTTTTGATACACTTCTTTGGCAATATCGAGCGCTTTTTGTTGGTCATCTTCGTTTGTCGGGTCAAATTCTTTGGGACTAAACGAGATACGGCTAGCATACGCCTGCGTCTTGCCTTGATTGCCATACACTTCACGGACTTGTTTGAATTGACTTTTTGCGTAGTCAACATCAAGGTTTAGTCCGTCTTTTAAGACCGCTCGTTTTTCGGCGTAATTGACAAGGCGTGACGCGCTGGCAGACCGTTTTATGTGAGTTGTTGCCATATGTGTGCCACCTCACTTTGCAATTCCTGCAATGCTTGGGCAGGAACATTGCCCCCTTGATTGGCGTGTTTGGCTAATTGATTGAGATTACCCCCAATTTTTGCTAATTGACGGGTTAATGCTTGGGCTTCTTTTGCGCCAATCTTAGGGGCAACGATCCGTGCCCCTTGTGCCTTCTTTTTGACAAAAGCAGGCACGGACATATTTAAAGTTTTCGCTGACTGCGAAAGCTTTAAATAGTCCTGCTCGCTCACTCTAAAATTGATTTGCCGACTGTCTTTCCGATTGGGTTGTTTATCGGATAGATAGCTAGCCATATTGTGTTGTTCGCTCACAAACCCCACCCCCTTTGTTTTGCCTTTCAGGCAAGTGAATTGATTGATTAAGCTCGTGAAACCCTAAGGGTTTCTACTCACATAATAAATTAATTCACGGGGTTTGGCAAGCAACCCGCATGCTAGCCACAAGACTACGTTTGTGCCAGCTGCGGTGCTTGCAAGGGGGACGGCTAACGCTCCCCCTTGACCCCCAAGTTCGCTGTGCAATGCTAAAATGGTTAGCCGATTGGCTAGCCACTTTTTGGCAAAGCTTCGCGTTTTTACTCAAAATTGCTATCGGAATTTGAGTAAAAAAGTCTTCCAGACGGGGGCTTTCGGCCGAATGATTTTGCATCATCAGCATGCTTTCGGCAGGAGCCTTTCAGGCGGAGTTTTACGCAAACGGCGCAAGCTAATTTAGCTTGATCAAAAAAGTATTCTAACCATTTAAAATCAGTTTATTATCCAATTACATTGTTTAATGATTTTTTCTGTTTTTTCTGTTTTTTCCTAATGCAATCTGGTTTCTTTTTATTTGTCTTTTAACCTGTTTTAAAATTACAACATTGTATGAATGTTGTGATTTATTAAATTCTTTTTGCGCACGTATAGCATAGTTCATCATGGATATATTTTTTCCTCTAGGATTAAAGCATAAGTATCTTTGGGTAACATTTTTGTGGAAACTCAATATATCATTAATTTTTCTACTTTTTGCAGCAATTATTCTATCTACATAATTTTTACGTTCATAATTATTTGCTATTCTCCATGTTGCAGGTTCATGTCCGTTGGGATATTTCTTCACATAATAGTTCTGAATCTTTGCTTGGATTTCATCATTTCCAAGGATGGAAATGTGATTATCATTTTCTAGCATAATTAATCTTTTAAGAGCTCTTTTACTTTTGTAAGAGTATTTATAAATACTTTTTGGCCGCAATGATACTGAAATTCCGTCAAACATAAAACCCAGATAATCTAACGAAGAGGGAGTAGAAGAGATTTTATTAGATTTATTATTCTTTAACTTTTTATTTGGATAACTTAATTTAGTTATAGATGATTTTGCAGATTCAAATTTAAAAATTTTGGTTTTATGAGGTTCAATGGTTAAATTTATATTTTGGCTCCTTTTGACTATGTATCTTTTAAAGCTAATAATTTTATATAGTGGCGTAGTTGTTGGTATAACTATGATAAAGTCATCTGAATATCGTCTATATATTCCATTGAAATGTTTTGTTATTTTATTTATTTGTTTATCAAAGTTGATCATATATACATTAGCTAATGTTGCACTAATTGCTGTTCCTTGAGGAATTCCAACATTATTTTTATTTGAGAATATTAATTGATTGTTTTTAATTAACTCGCCAAGCATTCTAATATTTTTTATATATGCACGTTGATTATTCCTTTTAAAAGGTGAATTTATACCTACCATACTTAATTGAGATTTTAATTTTTCCCTGGAAATAGATTTGAATTTTAATAAAGAAGTAAGCATTTTTTTCCAATCATTAGGAATAACAGTGACATTTAGAACTTCTTTTATATTTTTGATAAGGATTTTATGGTTTAAAGTATCGAAAAAATGATGAAAGTCTCCCTTTATAATCCAAGATTCATTTGTTTGGTCTATAAAATTAAATACTTCTCTAGCGGCTTTGATACTGTCCATACCGATATTTTTTCTATAAGCTGTAGCTACCAATTGGAAATTATTATTTTTGACATATTTCTCATAATTATATCCAAGAATTTCAGAATAATATTTATAAATTAAAGCATCATGGTGACTTGATAATGATATTTTTCTTCTTTTGGGTTTAACATCTTTTTCTTTAGGTAAATATTTTTTAAAAACTATAGAGTAGGTTATAAAAGGTAAATATCTATGTTTACATAAAACATCTGTACTGATTGATGATAGGAAATTAGTTGCTTCAGCTGTTGTCAACGGAAAATCGAAGTGAAGATAGGACTTTGAAATATAGTTTTTAATATCAAAGTTATTGGGTTTATTAATATTATTATTCATTTAGTATCTCCTATAAAATAGAAAATCAGACATAAGTCTTTGGCTTTCTTCATCACATTGCCTAATTGACTTATGCCTGCCTAACTTTCCTGTAGTAATCTCCATATCGATATACTGCATGTTGTTGTGACTTATTATAATATTACTGAAAGTATTCTAAGCAATTTGCTTGAGTATTATCAAGGAGGTATATTGCTAATGAGATTAACTTTAATTACACTTGGATTGTTCGTCCAAATTAATCGATTTATACATTTGACAAATGCTAACAGCATGTGTTATTGAACTGTCTCATCTTACAACGAAAATATGGTTTCTAGAATCGGTAATTACATTATACCATTATTCATTTAAGCTGATTAAATTGTTATTAACCAATGATTTTAGATGAGATCATTCGAACCAACAAACGGCCAAATAATTCCGGTGATAAGGTTGCTGTCGGTAAATTTAAAAATTGCATCATGCAGCCACCAATGTACTGGAAAAATGAAGAAGCAAAGTATCTTGCACTTCTTTGAGGACATTGGAATCTTTGATTGGTAAGACAATTTGTTGCATGTTAAATCACCTCATTTTGACAATATAGTAGGGAATTGTAGTGGTCTATAATAGCTAATCAAAAAATAATACCCCCCAATATCTACATTATAGATATTGGGGGTTATTCTTTCAATGTTTTTGAGGGGCGATTTGTAAGTTATAGACCCTTTTTGTCTAATAAATAACGGCAAATCATTTTTTGATTTGTTTTATAACATTAGTTACTGTTTTAAATGCAATTGGGACTGTAGCTGTCGCTACGGCTAAAACTTTTCCTGCTTTTTCCCCGTTTTCTTTCATTTTTCTGGAGTGTTCCAGACAAAATAGTCCATGGTTTTTATAAGTTTCTTTATGGCACTTGGGATATTTACATTTTTTCACGGTTGTCTTTTTCATTGCCGATTTTCTCCATATTTGAGGTTTCATATGTTGTAATTAGAGATTGAATACTAGTTGATACTTTTTTGGCTGTGTTTAGAACATTACCACTTTCTCCCGAATGACCATTGTCAATTAACCAAGCAATCGGTTTCCCTGATCCACTTTCTTTTAATAGATTCTGATTTATAAACGAACGATAGTTGGTTAGTGCCGCAAACAGTGATTTTTCTTCATGGAGTTCAGTGTAGGCAATCAAATTTAACTGTACAGAGGAATTTAGATATCCGATTGATGATTGCATTAAATTGTCAATGCGCTGAGCATCTTTATTTTTGGTCCTAGGGTCAGACAATGCTAATCCATCTTGATGGATAGATAATGCTAATCTTGCAATTGTTTCATTGTTAGTTTGTATAGCATTTAAAAGCAAACTTTTTTTTACAAACCCATCTTTTGCCTGCAAACCTTCAATTATAAGTTGCCTTGACGAGAAAAATCCTGAAAAGCGATCATTGTATTGCCCTTGTTCGATACGTTGGATGAGTTGATTTAGATCCTCAATAGATTCTGATATTGAAGCTATTTGTGCTTGTATAGCAGCTAATTCTGTTAAATCCCCTAAGTCTGCCACAGTCTTTTTATCTAACGTAAGAAAACTTTGATTTTTGCCAGTCTTTGTATCTCTTATAACACCGTATATTTCTCCTGTTTTTTTCCTTATCCCAAATGACCATTCTCCAGTTTTAATTTTTTCTTTGGCACTGTTAGACAGTTTAGCAACATACTCTGTTTTTTCGTTTGTCATTAAATTATTAACCAAATTAGTGTTTGCTGTATTAGCCAGTAAACGTTCGCGAATTGTAGTGGTTAAATTTTGTGAAGCTAATTTTTGTAGTGGTACGAGTGAATATGAAGCAAAATTGTAATTATACAAACTAGAATCGGTAGCACTCAAATGTAGTTCATGCTCATCTGGTAATTGTATTTCAAAATTATTCAAGATTTTTTTCCTTCTTCAAAATAAATTCGTTAATAGTATCGCGAAATTTTCTTCTGTCACCAGCAACATAAAACTTAACCCCATACAAATTAACGTGATCATTTTCGCCAATCACATCGACACTTTCAGGAGAAATACTCGTTAACAAGTCCTCTTTCCATTGGTCTTGATCCAGCAATTGGGTACCCTTGGGTTCAATATAAATCTGATAAATGTACGACTCATTGGCCAAATACAAGACAAAGTCAGGTAAGAAACCAGCATAGTGAGAGACATCTCCAGCAAATTCATGCAATTTTAGCTTAGTATTACGCTCATCACTACGAATGAGGTAAACATCTTTATACTTGTTTTGCAGCTCTTCAACATAGCCTTGGATCAGTTCAATTAAACTACGTTCCAATTTATCGACAATAGCCTCGTTATAGACAAACCAAGGTGCCTTTTTATAGTCATAGGTTTGAATTAACTCATGAACCCCAGCATCAGAATAGTTCACGGGAACACGCTTCTGATAATCCTGAACGGCATCTTTAATGGGCAAACCAATAAATTTATTGGTTCCGCGTTGTCGCTTATAGTTCATGATTAACATGCGCTGAATATAGGCTAGATATTTTTCAACGACTAATAGCTGCGTTTCTCGACTAAGCACTGTATCTGCACCAGTTGATACCGTCGCTTGGATTTCTTTTAGCTGTCCTAGCCACTGCGCATCATACATAAACTCCGATATAGAATTTAGCGTCGGCATATATTTTTTCATGGTATTGAATCTGAAGAAAGGATTCCGTGCCATTGATTTTTTAACGAGTGCCTCATCAATCTTTACCAGCCGTGTCTCATTCATACCTGCAACATTTTGTGTATCAAAGGCCGTTGCTTCTAGGGTTGCTGTCTCAATGTTAACGGTAGGTAGTTCTGCAACAGGGACCCCATATTTTGCCAAACCATTGTATTCACTTTCAGGAACATCTTCAACGTCATTGTAATACAGCTTGCCATATTGATAGACATCAGATTTCTTAAATGACTTTTTAACCGTCGTGGTTAAAATATCAAAGTCCTTATCATCTTCAACTTGTAGCTGCATTGCTTCAAAGGACTTCGTCAGATTATCAATATATTTTTTATCGTTAATCGTGTGATAGTGTAAGGACTCTAATATCTGTAATTCTGGCGTACTATGGTCAAATCGTCGCGTGAAAGAGGTTGCATCCTCATAGACGAAGGGATTGTATCGCGCACCACGACCAATTAATTGCGCCTCACTATTAGTTTGTGTTGACGTAATAGGTTGCTCACCAATTCGGACAATATCATACAAATTTAAAACATCCCAACCTTCAGAAAGTTTGGCGACGGCAAAAATAGCTCTAAAGGGATTACTTGGTTCCTCTAAAGTATTCAAATTACGTAAATCATTTAAGTCCCCTAAAATCCCATTGCTACTCGTATCATTAACATTAATTGTATTCAATGGTTGAAAATCACGTTGCAATTCACGTACCAAGCTCCCCATATCAACTGTTTGATAATAAGTATAGGCTTGGCGCAAAGTAGACGATTGCGTGGTTTGTAGTTGCTTTGCAATAAATTGCGCCAGATCTTCAGCAGTTAGCCGATCCATCATCGTCAAAAATTGATCACGAGCCGCTTTTGAAACAGCTATTTTATTGGATTTAAATAAAATAACCGGCTTAAAATCTTTCACACCCGCCTGAATCGCCATCCGCTTACGATATTGTGATAACAATACCGCGTTTAGCATCTTTTCGTTATCATCAGCATTGGCTTGCAAACGAGCAATTTTTTTTGAATATCCTGCATTTTGGAACTCTTTTAAGTCATATTGAAAAATGATTTTATCACGATATTTTTCGTAAATAAACTCGTTATTCAAATCTATCGTGGCTGTAAATTCTAACTGACGATTTGCTTTATTAGCTTGTCTAATACGGTCTAAGACATACTCCCAAGCTTTATTTTTTTGATCTGCTTTGCTCTTAGTTCCAGCAGAAAAATGATGTGCTTCATCCGCTAGAATAATCAACTTCTGTTTCTCTAAATCGCCATAAGTTAAGCCATTTTCGCGTGGTGTATTTAACTCATTTGCTAAAGTTTGGATGGTTGTTAGCCACAAGTAGATCACCCCTGGTTCACTATTTGTTGGAAAGCGGGTGACTTCTCGCAATTCAATCTGAATCCCATCAATACTTATTGGTTGTGAAAAGAGATACTTTGGTGATTGAACATTCATCATGTTTTCACGCGTTTTGGCAATCACCGCGTTTGTATTAACGACAAAAAGAAAATTTTGATAGCCAAATTCATGGTAAAAATACAATATATCGGCTGCCATCACATCAGTTTTTCCAGAACCAGTGGCCATATGGAATAACAATTGTTTGAAGCGACTGGCAACATGGTCATCTTTTTGCGTGTAATTCAGGTTGTATAGTGATTGCTTTTGATAATCACGTAGCTGATGTTTGAGGTTGTGTTTAATGTAGTCCGGATAAACAAAAGAATGTCTGGGTTCATCGTTTTTTAAAAAATCACTCGTATAGTCTTTAATTTCATGAACAATGGGTAAGACAAGTTCTCGTGCTTTCTTTTTTGCCATTACAGATCACGCTCCCCATAAAAGCTCTTATTAAAGGCAATATCACTCTCAGACATCAGCTCTTGTACATCACAATCGTCCATATCACTGTACGCATAATACAATTGATTCTTATCAATGACCTTGACTATCAGCTGCTTTTTATCAGCCAATGCCATGGCTTTGTATTCAGGATCTTGCAGGACTTTTTCAACATCAACTCGGAAATCAAAATCAGCCCCACTCGCGATCATACGATGAACAACGTCTTCTAATTGCTTCGTCGTTTCGGCCTGTTGGACATCTTTGAGATAACCTTGATTCTTTTCCATTAATTCAGCATAGACAAATGAACCGCCGCCTTGCCAATTAACATCTTTAGAAATCCCGCCTTGTTCGCCAGCAATCACCTTTTTGAGGCGTTCAACAGACACCGTTTTAATATAATCCATCTGTTCAATCCCAATAAAGCGACGATTCATCTTCATTGCGACGGCTTGAGTGGTCGCTGATCCCATGAAGAAGTCTAAAATAGTGTCATTTTCATTTGATCCGATCTGCAAAATATCAGATATTAATTGTTCAGGTTTTGGAAAAGAAAAAATTTTATTATTGAATAATTTCTTAATTTGATTAGTACCATTACCACTAGAGTACTCTGGTTTATAGAATATGGACTTCGGCTTTTTAGAGGGTAAATCGCCTAATTCAGGTCGCTGTTTTTTATATAAAGAAAATCCTTTATCATTAGGAATGACTATAATATCATTAATCAATCGTTGCATAGTATCTTTTTGCCAACGCCATGACATATCTTGTCCATCTGTAATAGGTAAAACATTTATATAGCCTTGTTTTTCTTTTAGCGAGATAGAGAGAGTATCTGGCTGAATATACACTGGAAAATAGAGGTTTGGCCTTTTATTTCTAGGGGCATTTACTCCGGTAGCTTTTAAATTAGCCCCCTTCTTGTAATACCCTACCTCATCTTCTAACCAATCATTTAACTCTTCATCATCAATAATTAGGTTATTGAATTGTGTAATTTTTTTATCTTTAGTAAATACTGTTAAATACTCATGTGTACCTGCAAATCCATATTGGTCTTGGTTTCCTTTCAAGTTGGAAACCACAGGTACAGTCGCTACAAAATTATCATTACCAAATATGTTGGCGGTTAATAACTTTAAGTACGCTTGCTCATTATCATCTGATTGTATAAAGATTATTCCATCATTACTCAATAACGAATAGGCTATCTCTAGCCTGTTTTTTATAAAAGTCAACCAGGATGTTTCCGAGAAACGATCGTTATATAAAAACGAATCTCCCCGTGTATTATATGGTGGATCAAGATAAATTAATTTTACCTTACCCGCATAACGTTCCTTCAAGCTATGCAAAGCAATCAAATTATTACCTTTGATAATAAGATTGTCATCATCAAAATTATCAACTGATGTACCATCTAAATTTTCTTGATCATACTTAGTAGCATTTACAAATATTTTAGGTTCTAATAATTGATCAATTTCAGCCTTAGCAATCGTTTCATGCAAAAAGGGTTCGTCAGCATCTTTTTGATCTTCTTTCGTCATACCAGCTTTTAAAACGGTATCTTTGAAGGGAAAATCTAACACAACATCAGCAGTCTCATCAATAAACTTACCGCCAGCAGTCAGGCCAATTTTATTTTCAAATTTTGTGTAGCTATCTTGCCAGTATTCTTTATACGTAAACATTTCAATAAATTGGTTTAACTTAAAAATCTCTACACTTTTATCATCTATAACAACTGACTCAGTATAGGTATCATGAATTAGTTGATTGGCTAGTAATGCCTTCATCAACATAGGTGTATAAGCATCGAGGTCTTCTATTACTTTGTTGCGCTTTAGAGTGCCTTTATCTGAAAAGTATGTGTTACCAAATTCCTTCAAAATAGACTTTGTTGTCTCCATAATTTTTGAATGAATCATTTTTTTGCCCTCGTTTTTTTAAATTGCCACCACTTTTTTTTATTTGGCTTTTGTGGCGATCCTTTTATATAGTCTGTTGTTTCTTTTGGAGAAGAATTCTCTTTTTTTATATCTTGTGGCGGCATATTTAATGCTTTTAAATCTTTGATCTCTGCCTTATATTCTTCTAAAATTTTTTTATCCTGTAATGCTAACCGTTGTTGCTGATCTAGAAGATTTTGTGTTTGTTTTTGAACTTCTAATAAAATTTTTATCTGTTCATCTTTTTCTTTTATGGAATCTATCACATCTAAGTAAACATCATAATCGACAAGTCTATTTGTCGATTCACTTGTCGATGACTTGTCATTATCAAAACCCATCAAATCCTTTATATTTTTGACATCTTGGGCGTTTAAAACGTATCTATTGCCTTCCTTATTTGGTGTTTTGCTTGTCGATAATTTGTCGATAATTTGTTGAATTCTTTGCTTTGAAACGCCCAATTCATCAGCAAGTTCTCTAATAGTTTTAGGCATGATTTCCAAACCCCTTTAGGAGTTCAGCAAGTGCTTCTTGTCTTGCTTGATCTCTTATTTTTTTATCGTGCTCGGCCTGTTTATCAGCCAATGCTTGTTTCTCAGTAGAGCCTAAAGTTA
>NZ_RHNQ01000063.1 GCF_003946275.1 Loigolactobacillus backii | reverse complement strand
CTTTTTTATTTTTCTGATTTTCAAAACAGACAAAAAACCGGTATTAGTTATTCACCAATACCAGAAAGTGTAGACCCCATGAAAGTTGATCACTTTTTTTCATTTTAAGAAAATAACTGGAAAACGTGCCTACTTATTAAGCATGTTCATGAACGGTGTAGTTCCGGCGACCGCCTTTACTTGCACCCTTCTTTGCGTAACGTTTATTACGATCATAGTGGTTATCACTACTGCCACTACCACCGCGTCGATGATCGCCACCGCCATTACGACTACCATGGTTGTTACCACCACGATATGATGACCGATTGCCACCGCCACGACGATTTCGACCGCCACCGCCATGTCCACCACGATTTGGTAATGGACGTTCTGGTGTAATCTTAACGGGTACTGATGAAGCATCATCTTTACTAATTGACTTCAAGAAAGCTGAAACCAATTGTAACGGCGTATAGTCATTCATCAATTCTTCTGCCTGGGCCTCATACTTGGTTAAATCATTACTATCAATCAATTTATGAGCTTCTTCGACAGCCGATGAGATTTGACCGTTAAATGCTTCCTTAACGGTTGGTGCCTTTAATGGATTCATCTTTAGACGAGTTAACTTTTCAATGGTCCGTAAGTAACTCATTTCATTCGGCGTAACAAAGGTAACTGAAGTTCCCTTATGGCCTGCACGAGCAGTACGGCCAACCCGATGAACATAACTATCTGGATCCTGAGGAACATCATAGTTATAAACGTGAGTAACACCAGAAATATCTAAGCCACGAGCAGCGACATCGGTTGCAACTAAAATGTCTAAACGGCCAGCCTTAAACGAACGTAAAACGCTCATCCGTTTTTGCTGTGATAAATCACCGTGAATCCCTTCAGCGTTATAGCCACGTGCACGTAGACCTTTAGATAATTCATCAACCCGACGTTTTGTTCGTCCGAAAACAATTGCCATTTCAGGTTCTTGAACATCAAACAAACGCGTCATCGTATCAAATTTTTCGTATTCTTTAACTTGAACAAAATACTGATCTAAGAGATCAGCCGTTAATTCTTTAGCTTTAATCTGAACCGTTTTGGGATCGTGCATGAAACGGTCAGCAATTTTTTTGATTGCAGCAGGCATTGTTGCAGAGAACAATAATGTTTGGCGATCTTCTGGAACTGCCTTAATAATCTTCTCAATATCTTCCACAAAGCCCATATCAAGCATTTCATCGGCTTCATCCAAAACTAAAGTCTGAATGTGATCTAAACGAAGTGTTTTACGATTAATATGATCTTGCATTCGTCCAGGTGTACCAACAACAATCTGTGGGTGCTCTTTTAAGGAACGAATTTGACGACCAATATCAGCACCACCATAAACCACTTGGACTTTAACCTTTTTATCTTGACCTAAATTATAGAGTTCTTCTTGGGTTTGAACTGCTAATTCACGTGTTGGGGAAATGATTAATGCTTGAACGTTAGGGTTCTTTTTGTCAATTTTTTGAATAATTGGTAAACCAAATGCCGCGGTCTTACCGGTACCAGTTTGAGCCTGGCCGATAACATCTAAGCCATCTAATACCATAGGAATCGTTTCAGCCTGAATTGGTGTTGCCTCTTCATAGCCTTGACGACGAATTGCTTTTAATATGTCTGGTTCTAAACCTAGATCTGTAAATTTCAAATAAGTTCCTCCTCGGGTTCTGTTACACATTTGCAAAACAGTTCCCGATCCCAAAACTCGTCTGCCTTGCAAATAATTTCCTGCTTAATTTCGCATCTTATCTATCCTATCACGAAAGTTCGTCCATGACAAATAAATAGTTAATAAAGTTTTCATGAAAATATGAGATTAAATTGGTCCTTAATTAAAATACCATGTTGAAACTTGATTTACCCAATAAATAATACTGTAGGGAGCGGGACAAAAGTCGGTTTCGGATTTACTGCATAACGTAAACCCAGACTTTTTGGCGTACGTTCTAGTGGAGTGTAGCACTCATATTTAAATTATATTGCTAATAGGTTTAAATATGGTCGCTAAGCTGCGCTAGAAAGTGTTTAAAAAAACAGATTTACACTAATATTGGTCAAAGAAACACAAGTAAAAATAGTTTATCGCAATTGCAATATTAGAATTAAGTGTTCCTGCTTAATTTATTCGTCTGCGATTTACGCTAATTCTAATTGCTTTAAAACCTCATCCAAATGCATCCCATTACTAGCTTTAAGTAATACTGCGTCATCAGGATGAATTTGGGCAACTAACTCACTGATCATTAATTGTTTTTCCGTCTTCTTAAAGTAATGAACATGTTCTTGGTAAGTAGGATTACGCTTTAACTCATCGGCTAGCGGTTTAATCTCATCACCGTACAGATAGATCCCCGTTAACTTATCCGGTCGAATGGCAGTAGCGACACTTCGATGCAGCGTCGCCGATTGATCACCCAATTCTAACATATCACCAAGTACAGCAATCCGCCGGCCAGTGACGGGCACTTCTTGAAAAGCCGTTAAAACTGCCTTCATGGCCGTTGGATTAGCATTGTAGATATCACTTAAAATCGATTCGCCTTTAGCCCCTGTTAGCCACTGGGTACGGTTCTTAGTTAAACTGAAATGGGCCAAGGCAGTCCGCATCTCTTCAGGTTTAATTCGTAAAATCTGACCAACACTAATGGCCGCCATTGCGTTATTCACGTTATAGGCGCCTAGCAACGGAATTGTAAACGTCATTTCTGGATAAGTGGCCAACGTAAAACTAGTTTGATCCTTGGTTGTTTCAATTGTCATCGCACATAAATCATCACTTTTTTTATTACCAAAGGTTAGTTGATTTTGTGAAACCGACTTAGCTCGTTGCCGTAAAAGTGGTTCATCCCCATTATAAATAAAGTAACCATCTTCTTTAAGACCATTAGTAATCTCCATTTTTGCATCAGCGATCTTATCTCGTGTCCCAAAAAATTCAATGTGTGCTTCGCCAATCATAGTTATCAAAGTAATATCTGGTTCGACTAACTGACTAAGAAAATCAAGCTGGCCCGGTCGATCCATTCCCATTTCTAAAACAAGAATTTCAGTATTGGTTTCCATGCTTAAAATTGTTGTCGGCACCCCAATTTCATTATTATAGTTACCTTGCGTTTTGTGAACGTTAAATCTTTGACTCAAAATAGCCGCAATCATATCCTTAGTTGTGGTTTTCCCATCACTGCCAGTTACGGCAATCACCCGTGGATTAACTTTTACTAAATAATATTGCGCCAACTTTTGTAATGCTTTTAATGGATCAGCAACTTCCAACACCGGAAAATCAGTTGGCTCTCCTACGTGCCCACTTTGCCAGAAGGTTGCAACTGCACCATGTTCTCGCGCGTTGGCCAAATAATCATGACCATCGTTAGCGCCAACAAGCGGAATGAAAAGCGCACCTGACGTTAATTTTCTTGAATCAAAGGCAACGCTTGAAATTTCGGTTCCTGCCCACTGGCTTATATCATTCTTCGCTTGAACTGCATTAGCAATCTCCGCAAGCTGCATTTTCATTATGACTTCCCTCTCTCAATCCTATTTCTTTTTATTTGGTTGTTGCCGAAACTTTTCTAAGGCTAATTCTAGTAATTCTTCCACTAATTGTGCAAAAGACATTCCTGCCGCTTGCCATAATCGAGGAAACATAGCATCGGTTGATAAATCAAGAACGGTATTAATTTCATTTAAAAAAACATCACCATTAGCGGTTAAGAAAAAGTCACAACGTGCCAAACCGTGACCACCAATAATTGCAAATGCCCTTTTAGCATAATCCTGCATTGCCTGTTGCGTTTTCGAATCAATATCTGCAGGAATAGTTAGTGTTGGCCTTTTCGTTGCAAATTTACTGCTATAGTCAAAAAAGAGGCCATCCTTCATAATCTCGCCGGCCGGGGTTACGTCAATTTTACCATTTCCAAGTAAACCGACTTCAAGTTCTCGTGCCTCAATTCCTTGCTCAATCAAAATTCGCTGATCATACCGAAAAGCTACCTTGATTGCTTCAACCAATTCATCCCGGTTAGCAACTTGGCTAATGCCGACACTAGAACCACTGTTAGCCGGCTTAACGTACATTGGGTAAAGTAAAGAGCCTTCCGCCCGGGTCAAAATCACCTCAGAATTGGCTAGCCAGTTATTTTTCAAGACAGCAACGTAAGGAACCTGGGGCAAATTAATTTGCTGAAAAATCATCTTACTAGCAATTTTATCCATCCCCACCGCACTAGCAAGAACGCCATCACCGACGTAGGGAACCCGTAACGTTTCTAATAATCCCTGCAATTTACCGTCCTCACCATTCTTGCCTTGGACTAGTGGAAAAATAATTGCATCGGCCGCTTTGAAACGGTCAAATTTAAAAGGTATCCCACTGGATTTTTTTTGTTCGCTCAAGCGCGAAGTAAGTCCCTGTTTAAGTTGTAAATTAAGCTGCTGCCGAACAGGCGCAAATAGTTCTGGCCCCTGTAACCACAAGCCATCCTTTGAAATATAGATTGGAATAACTGAATATTGTTGATAATCAATGGCCTGTGTTACAGCAAATGCCGAAGCAATTGAAATTTCATGCTCGGCACTATGACCACCATAAATTAAGTAAATTTGCATAAACTATCCCCCACACACTAAAACAAACCTTGACTAGAAAATGCGGCCTCATTAAAAACTGATAATCGCCATTTCTGTAGTGATTGATCATAAATCAGCTCGGCAACCTTCTCTTGAACATTATTGGTCCAGGCATCGTTAACGGCTCTAAACCGCCCGGTCAAACCATAAATTGGAATGTGAATTTCTTTTTGTAAAAACCCGATTTCTTCAAAAGAAAAAAGTGCCCCGTCAATAAAGAGCGGCTGAAGTTGTTTTAAAATTATTGGATCAATATTTGGAATCGTTGACCGCCGTCTAAATAGAAAACGGGCCTCAGGTAATTGTTCCTGTAAATGTCGCTTAAGACTCCGATTGAGTACTCGGTAAAATTGTTCTAAATAGCGATAATATGTCTTTACCGTTTGATCAGGCAAAGTTAAATAAACGTAATTATTTTGTAACTTATAATAAAAAGGTGATTCCAAATGTGTATAAGCGTGCCCTAAATAGAGTAGTTGCGACACTTCAATTGGCGTTAGCTGTTCTAAATAAAGTGATTGTTCGAAATCAATCCATTTATGAACCGTTATTTTGCGATCATCAAAGTAGTCTAAAATATCATCAGTACCACCAATAACATTAAAACCTGTATGTGAATCAACATTATCGTTTGGGTCCACTGCCGTTAATAACAACAAGTGGCTAGGCAGGCGCTTTAATGCGCCAGCAAAGTCCTGCAGACTAATCCCATAGGATAAAATCAAATTAGAAACCGTTTCTAAATGGATATAAATAATATCTGCACTCATAATCTCACCCCACCCACACAACTAAAACAACTGATCTATCTACCTTATTTTACTACGAAATTAGAAGAAAAGGTTGTGTCAAAAATTAATTTGACCACAACCTTTTTTATAGCTACAAATGTTTCAATGATCACGTACGTTAAAAAGGGTAAATTGAGGCTGGAACAAAAAGTCCTAACCTCCTTTTTATTTCCGAACATTGTTCTAGAACGTGCGCCAGAAGTCTGGGTTTACGTGCCTAACTACAACTAATTCAATAACCATAGTACGGTTATTGGATTAGCTTACGTTACGCAGTAAACCCAAAACCGACTTTTGTCACACTCCCAATTTATAAATGTTCCAAACGATTAATTCGCTGTTCAATTGGCGGATGTGTTGTAAATAAATGCGTCAATGAACGTTTTTCTTTAAATGGATCAGCAATATAAAGAGCGGCACTAGCCGAATCCGCCTGTTTCATCGGCTTGCTATTACCAATTTTTTGTAGCGCCGTAATTAGGCCCGTTGGATTACGCGTTAATTCAACGCTAGAAGCATCCGCTAAGTATTCCCGATTACGCGACAAGGCCATTTGAACAAGACTTGCCGCTATTGGCGCCAAGATAACAACAACGATTGAGCCAATTAATAAAATAATCTGCCCCGAATTACCTTCGTTATTATTACGACTTCGCCGGCGGCCACCGCCCCACCAAAAGGAGCGCATTCCAATGTTAACCAATAACGAGATAGCAGCGGTCAAGGCCATGGCAATCGTGGCCAAGCGAATATCATAATTTCGAATATGCGAAATCTCGTGGCCAATAACGCCTTCCAATTCCTCACGATCCATCATAGCCAACAAACCAGTTGTGACAGCCACAGCAGCGTGTTTCGGGTCATTACCGGTAGCAAATGCATTGGGACTCGAATCAGTCACAATAAATACTCGTGGCATTGGTACCCGTGCAACCATGGCCATATCTTCAACAATATGCCATAGTTGCGGGTACTGCTCAGTGTCAGTAACCTCGCGGGCGTGATTGAGACCCATGACGACTCCAGTTGAATTACCGACCATTACGGTAATATAAATGGCAGCAACGATAGCCGCCAAAACAATTCCCAGCAGACTACTTGAGAAAAAAGCATAGCCGACCGCAGCCCCAATGATAAGCAGTAAACAAAAGAAGCTAAGCATAACGAGCCAGGTCTTTCGTTTATTCTGCGCAATTTGCTGATATAACATTTAACTTGCCTACCTTTTTAATCGTTAAACGAAACTTTAGGCGCCTTTTTTTCATCACTAGGTGTTTCAAGGTAATTTATTTTTGAAAAATTATGAATTGGTGCAATAATATTACCCGGAAATGTTTGGATTTTATTGTTGTAATTAACTGCACTAGAGTTATAAAGTTGCCGTGAATAGGCAAGCTTATTCTCAGTATTTGAAAGTTCTTCCATTAACTGACCGAATTGCTGATTGGCCTTCAAATCAGGGTAACTCTCAGAAAGTGCAAAAATACCCTTCAAAGAATCACTTAATTGATTTGATGCGGCCATAGTTTGTTCGTGATTAGCTGCAGGCACCGTTGCCAACTGGTTACGCTTATCAATGACGTCCGTTAGTGTCTTCTGTTCGTGTTTAGCGTAACCCTTAACTGTCTCTACTAAATTAGGAATTAAATCATTCCGACGTTTGAGCTGGACGTCGATCTGACTCCAAGCTTCATCAGTCCAATTATGTGTGCGTACAATGCTATTGTAAAAGCCAATATAACTACCTGCGGCTATGATTGCCAACACAATAACAATTACGATAATCCATAGCATAATAAAACCTCCTTTAACATCAAGTAACTTGCCCTTATACTACCAGAGCACCACCTTTTAATAAAGTAAAACTAATCAACTTGGATAGAATTTAACAATTACTGATTTTAAACTTAATTAATTTAATAATGAATTACCAAAAGCATTTAGTGGTAAGATGGCTTATAATGTTTTTATCGTGTTTACACAAATAATTAGTAACAAACCAAGTTGCGGCGCAATACTATTTTTATATTCGTAACTCAATTTAGCTTGAACGTGCTGGGTTTATTTGAAAATTATTCTTGCTAATATTTTTCTGGTCAAATTTAGCTTAAACGTGGCACCAATAATCTTCAATCTGTGGCGTAATCGTAATCCCTAAATGTCTTTTGAGATTTTCTAAATAACTAGTTTTAACAATCGTGTTGATAATTACGTGGCGGCACTTTATTAAACTTGTTCAGATAAATTTTGGATTGGCGTTGAAAGGGCACACAAACTACAATAATCATTTAAAAACTAAGGAGGTTCGACTTTGGAACAGACAGTAACTAAGCGACCAAGGCGTCCTGAGTGGCGCCAAAATTTATTCATTCTTTGGTTTGGTTGTTTTATGGCGGGCATGGGCTTCAGCCTAGTGCTACCATTTATGTCGCTTTATATTGATACATTAGGTAAATTTTCCACTTTACAACTCAACTTTTGGAGTGGTTTGACCTATTCATCCACTTACCTTGTAACGGCAGTTATTTCGCCATGGTGGGGCCAATTGGCCGATCGAAAAGGTCGTAAGTTGATGTTGCTGCGAGCCTCGGCCGGAATGGCAATTGTTCTTGCCGCAATGGGCTTAGTTAGTAACGTTTATGAATTAATCGCGCTACGTGCACTTCAGGGTGTTTTTTCCGGCTTTATTAGTAACGCCAATGCACTTATTGCAACTTCGGCCCCCCGCGAAAAAAGTGGCCAGGCGCTGGGAACTTTAACCACCGGTAGCGTATCCGGAATGATGCTAGGACCACTACTTGGTGGCACAATTGCCGGATCGTTTGGCTATCGGCTTACTTTCTTCATCACTGGTGGTTTGCTCGCCACGGTCTTTTTTCTCTGTTTGTTCTTTGTTCACGAAACTTTTACACCAGTTGAAAAAGCAAAGCAATTACCGGCCAAACAAATTTTTCATGAACTTAAGTTTCCGCACGTCATTATTGGTATGTTTATTACAACCATGATTATCCAGGCGGCCAATAATTCGATTAGTCCAATCCTTAGTCTGTTTGTCCGGCAACTAATGCACTACCACGGAAACGTTGCGCTGGTTAGTGGCATTATCGCCTCACTACCCGGAATCGCTACGCTCTTTGCGGCCCCTCAGTTTGGTAAACTCGGTGACCGAATTGGTACAGAACGAATCCTAATCGTTGGCCTAATTTTTGCAATGTGTGTTTACATACCACAAACCTTTGTCCGTAATGTTTGGCAGCTAGGTGCACTACGCTTATTAGTGGGTATTTCCGACGCTGCGTTATTACCCGCCGTTCAAACCTTATTGGCTAAATACTCACCGCACACAGTGGCTGGCCGAATCTTCAGTTACAACCAATCTTTCCAGTCAATGGGCCAAGTGGTTGGACCATTATTAGGATCTAGTATCTCCGGCGCATTTGGTTATGGTGGTGTTTTTCTATCAACATCAATCTTGGAATTTGTAAACTTAATTTGGGTCTGGCGCAGCACTGGGCCGCTCCGGCTGGCCCGGAAACAAAAAAAATAGCAAAAAAAACACTGACCAACCATTAGATCTTACGTCTAACGGTTGGTCAGTGTTTTTTAAATTAGAAAGTATTTGGAAAAATAGCTTTCCTGTGCTTACTCCAGTGATTAGTGTCACTATTATACATTGCTAATAAAATAACATATTTTCGTACGCTCAATAGAGTATACTTCCCCCACACACTTTTTTGATAAAATTTATATTTGCCTTAAAGTTGTATAAAAAAACCGTCACAAACGAGCGACGGAAAGTTTGGGGGAACTTTTTTAGAGTGTAAGTTAATGTGTGAACTTAAAGTATATCACTACACTTTAAGTATCTTTAGTATACCGCACTCCAGCCTGATTTTAAGCTCATTATTTAAGACTTTTATTTTCAATAATCGAGTTTGAAACAATTTATAAATAACTAAAAAGGCTACAAACTTTCCGAACAGTCACACTGCCGGGAAAGTTCATAGCCTTTTTTGAAATATTCAAGCTTATTAATCGTCTTGTTTTGGTGCCGCATTCTGATCGGCAAAGCCATATTTCTTGTTGAAACGATCCACTGCGCCATCGGCTTGCGTGAACTTCTGCTTACCAGTGTAGAATGGATGAGAATCAGAAGAAATTTCGACCAAGATTAATGGGTAAGTGTTACCATCTTCCCATTCAACTGTTTGATCGGATGTCTTTGTTGAACCAGATAAGAATTTGAATCCAGTTGTTGAATCTTGAAAGACAACTGAATGATAATCTGGATGAATTCCTTGTTTCATAATCTTTCGCTCCTTTGCCCTGAATCATACCCGTAAACGAGCCTGCGAGACAGAGATAATATTTAGCCTAATGCAACTAATAAATAATAACATGGTCAAACTTAATTTGCAATTAGTGCCGCAAATTTCGATTATTATTTTTTCTTAATTCTAATTTATTAAGTTGCTGGAAAAATTCAGCATTGGTTTTCGTCTTTTTAAGAAAGCCTAATAACTGGCTCGTATAATCCAGTGCGTCACCAGACATTGAACGCCGAAGCCGCCAAACATCTTCTAATTGTGCTTTGGAGATTAATAACTCCTCTTTACGTGTACCTGATTGTTTAAGATCAAGTGCTGGGAAAACTCGGCGCTCCGATAATTCACGGGATAGGTGTAACTCTAAATTGCCGGTTCCTTTAAATTCCTCATAAATAACGTCATCCATTCGACTTCCCGTATCAACCAAAGCAGTTGCTATAATTGTTAGGCTGCCACCTTCTTCAATGTTACGCGCCGCACCAAAGAACCGTTTTGGCCGGAAAAAGGCCGCTGGATCAAGACCTCCGGATAACGTTCGCCCACTAGAAGGTGTCGTTAAATTATAGGCCCGTGTCAATCGAGTTATAGAATCTAGTAAAATAACAACATCTTGTTTATCTTCCACTAGGCGTTCAGCACGCTCCAACACTAGCTCAGAGACTCGCGCGTGATTTTGGGGTTGCTGATCAAAAGTTGAAGAAACAACGTCACCCTTAACCGAACGTTCAATATCCGTCACTTCTTCTGGTCGTTCATCAATTAGCAATACAATCAAATAAGCATCCGGATAATTTTTAGCGATACCATTTGCTATCGCTTTAAGTAAACTTGTCTTTCCGGCCTTCGGTGGGGCAACGATTAGCCCACGCTGACCAAATCCAATTGGGGCAAACGTATCAATTAATCGTGTAGCAAGTTGCTGTGGGGTTGTCGTTACCTTAAGCTGTTGCTGCGGATAAAGTGCAGTTAAGGCTGGAAAATGGGGCCTTGCCTTGGCCTCCTCAGGATCTTTTCCGTTAACTGTGTCGACGTGCATCAGGCCATAATAACGTTCGGAGGCCTTCGGTGGCCGCGCACGGCCAACTACCTTGTCACCAGTTCTTAATCCAAAACGGCGAATCTGCGATGCTGAAATATAGATATCCTCTTGTGAAGGACCATAATTAATTGGTCGTAAGAACCCAAATCCTTCACTGCTAACAATCTCCAAAACGCCCTCCATCGACACGAATCCTTGCTTTTTAGCCTGTGCTCGTAAGACGGCCAAGGAGAGTTCTTTCTTATTCATTTGACTATAATAAGGAATTTTAAAATCCCGCGCGAATTGATAGATTTCCTTTAGTGTTCGATTTTCTAATTCACCCATGGTCAAAAAGTCGCTCATTTCAACCCTGCTTTCTTTTCACTTAAAAAGAGAGCTAAACAATTTCACCGAACTAATCGGTAAAAACTGATTTCGTTTGATCTTCATCGAAATTCAGTCATTCCTTGTCTCACTCTCTCAATTATTTAAATTTATACTTAACTTGCTGATGCAGACTTAACGTCATCAATAATTTCAACTTGGGCACCTAGGCCACGAAGTTTACTAACAACACGATCATAGCCACGCAAAATATTATCAACGTTATAAATCGTTGTGACACCCTTTGCCATTAAACCAGCCGTCATCAAGCAAGCGCCGGCACGAATTTCATCGGCAGACACTTCGGCCCCGGATAACTGATCAGCATGGTGCAAAATAATAACATCGTTTTCAATTGTAATATCCGCACCCATTCGAATTAATTCAGGTACGTGCTTAACCCGCTTAGGGTAAATTGTATCAACAATTAGCCCTTCACCCTTTGCCTTGAGCATTAAAGGTGTAATTGGTTGCTGCAAATCAGTGGCAAAACCTGGGTACGGTGCAGTTTTAATTTGAACCATCTTTAATGACTTGGTTGGATGAACAAAAATACTATCTTCATAATAATCCAGCTGGACGCCCATTTCTTCCATTTTGGCAAGAAACGCATCTAAATGTTCAACAATAATATTTTTAACCAGAACCCCATCACCGGCAGCGGCCGCCATTGCTAAGTATGTTCCGGCCTCAATTCGATCAGGGATGATCGTATGGGAATTATGCGCGGCCAGATGATCCACGCCTTCAATTCGGATAGTGTCCGTGCCGACACCCCTGATATTAGCGCCCATGTTATTTAAAAAAGTCGCCAAATCAATAATCTCTGGTTCTTTAGCAGCATTTTCGATAATTGTTTTTCCTTTAGCCTTAACGGCCGCTAGAATAACGTTAATTGTTGCGCCAACGGAAACCATATCTAAAAAGATACGGGCACCATGTAGCCCTTCATCAGGCGCTTTAATGTACATTGCACCATGTTCATTAGTTACTTGTGCGCCCAGAGCCTCAAAACCCTTAATGTGCTGGTCTATTGGTCGGGGACCAATATCATCGCCACCTGGGAGCCCAACAATCGCCTCACCAAATTTACCCAGCAATGCACCCATAAAATAATATGATGCCCGCAGGCTCTTTATCCGACCGTTAGGAAGTGGTGTTGGCAAAATATGGGTTGGGTCGATTGTCAGTACGTCACCTTCAAACTTTGAAGAAACCTGCATTGACTTTAGAATTGACATTAAATTGTGCACGTCTTTTATGTCCGGCACGCCGTCAAGCGTTACCGGTGTATCGGCTAAAATTGCAGCCGGAATCAGCGCAACAGTACTATTTTTAGCACCGCCGATGGTTACTTCACCGGATAACGGTTTTCCGCCCATGATCCTCATTTTCTTCATACTTTGCTTTCCTCACTTCAATTATAATCATTTCAATAATAAAGAAAGAACTGTAAAAATACGCGTGGTGCTAGTTTGTAATAATACAAAAAAATTAACAAAAAAGTCCAACACAGTTAGACTCATAAGTGACTAA
>NZ_RHNQ01000062.1 GCF_003946275.1 Loigolactobacillus backii | reverse complement strand
AAACAAAAAGCACATTCACCGAAGTGAATGTGCCGTTCAAAATCTCCACCAATACGATTTGACAGAGACCCAAAAAAGAGAATGTTTTAAAGGTTTAGATTCCCTTAAACATTCTCTTTAAAAATTATAATTAAATTACGGTTAATTCACATTTAGTAGTTAAAGTTGAAAATTATCATTCACACAATCAACTTAATCATAAACGTGGTTAAAAGTAGCCACTCCGATTACTAAATAGACTCTTTTTTCAATCCGCTCTAGTGAGATAGAACTCGAACGCGAATCACATCGTCAATCTGAGCCATTTTGGCAGCAATCTTTTGCAATCGTTTAGGGTCAATTTGATCCAAATCAATCATGGTGTACGCGTAATCACCTTGGCTGCGATTCATCATGTTGACAATGTTCAACTCATAATTCGACAAAACGCCAGTCATTTTACCAACCATATTGGGGACATTTTTATGAATTAAGGTTAAACGTAGTGGTGACGCAAACTGCATATCCGTATCCGGAAAAGTTACTGAGTTTCTGATATTACCAGTTTCTAAGTAATTTTTCATCGTTTGAACAACCATCTTGGCACTATTGGTTTCTGCCGCAGTCGTTGAGCCACCAATATGTGGAAAAACGGTAACCTTAGGGTGATGGATGAGTTTTGGTGACGCAAAATCAGTGATGTACCTTCGTAAATGACCGCGATCAAGTGCGGCAATAATGGCATCTTCATCAATCACATCATCCCGGGCAAAATTAAGTAGGACGCTGCCTGGTTTCATCATCGCAATTGCATCGGCGTTCAGCATTTCCTTAGTTTCACTTGTTAAAGGAACGTGAATCGTGACGTAATCGCTATCTTCTAAAACGCCTTTTAAATCTGCGGCGTGTTTAATATGGTGTGATAAATGCCAAGCTGTATCCACAGCAATATAAGGATCATAACCAACGACGTGCATTCCGAAAGCCTGTGATGACGCACCATTGGCAACTAGGCCACCAACATGACCTAAACCAATAACACCGAGCTTTTTGCCTAAAAGTTCAGTTCCAACGTAGGCCTTTTTTCCCTTTTCAACCTGAACGCCGATATCGTCACCTTTTAAATTGCTAACCCATTTCGAGCCGGCTAACATCGGTCGCGCGCCAATCGTCAAGGCCGCAAAGACCAACTCTTTAACACCATTCGCATTAGCACCAGGTGCATTAAAAACAACGATTCCCTTCGCGGCCGCTTCGGCCAAGGGAATATTATTCACGCCAACGCCGGCCCGACCAATGGTAATTAAATCATCTGGTAATGGCGTTTGGTGCAAATCAACACTACGAATCAGTAGACCAGCGGTATCCTTTTTAGGTTGTTCACCATAATCAATGTGATAATTTTTCTGGTCAAAAAGGGCAATACCATCTGGTGATACGGTCGTCGATGCTACAATCTGATATGTCATGCTTATTTCTCCCCCTGTTCAAATTCTGCCATAAAGTGAACTAATTTAGTCACGCCAGTAATCGGCATCGCATTATAAAGACTAGCCCGCATACCCCCAACTAATCGGTGGCCTTTTAAGTTCAATAACTTTGCTTCTGTGGCCGCAGTAATAAACTTTTGGTCCATCGCCGCGTTCCCAGTTACAAAGGGCACATTCGTTAAGGAACGAAAAGTTGGTTTAACTGGCGCCGAAAATAGCTTCGATTGATCCAAATAATCATAGAGTATCTTTGCCTTAGCGCGATTAACTTTCTCCATTTCGTCAACACCGCCACAATCCTCCAACCAGTGAAAAACAAGTCCCGCCATGTAAATATTAAAAACTGGTGGTGTGTTATAAAGTGACCCCTTAGCGCTTTGAAGACCGTAATCCAGCATGGCTGGTAGGCCCTTTTTTTTGCCAATTAGGTCGCGGCGAACGATTACGATTGTCAGGCCCGCCGGTGCAATATTTTTCTGCGCACCAGCATAAATCAACCCAAAATCCTGAACGTTATAGCGTTGGGCTAAAATATTTGACGACATATCACCAACAAGGACATTCTTCCCAACGTCAGGTAAATCAAAGTAAGTAGTGCCTTCAATTGTGTTATTAGTTGTAATGTGGACATAATCATAATTTGCACTAACCGGTGGAACTGACGGAATAGTGGTATTATGCGTTGCTTCAGAACTAGCCAACGTTGTCACTTTCAAAGACGGAAATTTTTGCGCCTCAGCAATCGCTTTTTTTGACCAGTTACCAGTATCAATATAAGCAACGTTATCCGTTCCTAAATTCAAAGGGACTTCAGTAAATTGCTGACTACCGCCACCCTGCACAAATAAAACCGCGTAGTCATCAGGTATCTGCATCAGATCACGCAACGTTTTTTCCGCATCATCGATAATATCTTGGAACAAGGAGGAGCGATGACTGATCTCCGTTATACTCATACCAGAATTATGATAGGATAAAAATTCATCCTTCACTTGTTGTAATACTGGTTGCGGTAAAACCGCTGGACCAGCTGCAAAATTATAAACTTGCTGCATGTCATCATCCCTTCATTAATTTGTTCTCATTATTATCTAATAAAATAATGTAATTCTCATTATAGCATAGCTTACCCTTTAATTTCGACCACTTTTGCGATTAACCTACGACTTTTGCGATTAACCTACGACTTATCCGGAAAATATGCTCACTAATATTTTCCGGATTGATTTGACGGAAACGTATTGGAAAAAGCAGATTATTGCGTATAGCTACGCCGGTCGGACGATCCGCTGTGCGTCTCTTTTCGCCTGGCTGCCATGTTTCTTGCGGTGACCGAGATGAGTTTAGTCGAGGAAACACAGTTATGAACCTTATAACTGTGTTTCCTAGCCTGCGCCACAAGAATGGTCAACGTCCGCAGCATCAAAGAATATTAGTGCTTTTCGCTGCGATTCGGACTTCGATTCATCTTAGTCCGATCGACATCGTAAGCGAAGCTAGTAATATTTCTCCTTCATTGCGGAGTAGTAGTCTATACTCCATAATCTAAGCGCTTTTTCCCTCTCTTCTGAAACGTGTTTGAAAAAGCAGATTATTGCGTATAGCTACGCTAGTCGAACGATCCGCTGCGCGACTCTTTTCGCCTAGCTAGGCTATACTCCATAATCTGAACACTTTTTCAAACACTCTCTAAAAAAAGCAATTGTTTCAGCAAAAAATGCCTTACAATTGCTACTTAATTTAAAAGTTCAACCAAACTCCTAATCCAAAAAAGATCACTTGAGCTAGAGTTGTTAAAAATAAATTTTTAACCGCCAACGGAAATGTTTCTTTTTTGATTTGCTTCGCCAAAAAAAGGCGGGTATTTTTCCAAACGATTGGTACCGTTACTAAAGTTAATAACGTTAATTTTGGCAAATAACCAACAATAACCGCCACAATAAGCGTCAAAAAGCCAATAACGTAAAGCGCCACGAATAGCCGCAAAGCATTCTTTTTACCAATATAAACCAGAATTGTATGCCGGCCCAACTCTAGATCTTCTTTTTGATCCGAAATATTGTTAGCTAACATTAAATTGGAGATTGCACAGACGGCCAACCCTGACGATAGTAAAATTGGTCCCACAAACGCCCAGTTAAAAGTCACCACCTCGTAAGTGTTTAAATAGACACTTAACAAGAAGATGACAAAGCCCATGGTTAATCCCGAAAAAAGTTCGCCAAACGGTGTCGTTGAAATCGGTCGAGGGCCCCCCGCGTAAAAGTAACCTACGGCGTAACAAAATAGCCCCAACCATAAAACTGGCCAACCAGTTTGGCTGGCAATAAAGATTCCTAAAACGGCCGAAGAGGCCACCATCCAAAAGACCAGCCAACCAATCATCCGGGGGTTTAAATGATTAACCCCAATAATATTGGTTTTCTCACGAAATCCTAGCGCTTCATTCTTAGTTGCCCGCCGATAATCTTGATAGTTATCATTAGCGTCAACCGCCATGTTAAAAACTAACATCGCAATAAAAAACAAAACTAAATAAACCGGGTGTAGCTGCCGGTAATGATACAGTGCGTAAAAAGTTCCTAACAAAAATGGAAATACACTGGCCGTTTTTGCTTTAATTTCGACCAGCTCCAAAAATACTGATAAAGTCACCTGACATATCTCCTTAACCACTTAAAATAAAGTACTACACGTAGCTTTGAAATCAGTTGACGAATTATTAAACTGTGGAGTGTTTGAAAAAGCGGTTAGCTAACGCCTTCCTAATTAATTTGGTCTAAACGTGTTTGAAAAAGCAGATTATGGAGTATCGCTACGCTAGTCGAACGATCCGCTTCGCAGATCTTTTCGACCAGCTAGGCGATACTCCATAATCTGAACGCTTTTTCAAACACTCTCTAATTATTCGCCTGAGTCTAACGCGTAAAGTTTGCGGAAACGTGCATTCTCCTGATATAAAGTGTGTGGACTACCTTGCATATTTATTTTACCATGTTCAAGAAAAATTATTTGGTCGGCATTTTGAATTCCCTGTAAATGATGGGTTACCCAAATAATTGTTTTGCCGGCTAAGACACTGAAAATGGTGCGTAGTAACGCCTTTTCCGTAATCGGATCAAGCCCAACTGTTGGCTCATCTAACAAAATAATTGGTGCATCTTGTACAATTAAGCGTGCTAAGGCTAATCGTTGCTGCTCACCACCAGAAAAACGTGCACCATCCTCCTCAACAATTGTGTCCGCACCTTTAGGTAACCGCGCCATTAACGGGCCCAGCTGAACGGCCTTTAACGCCTCATCGATCTCTTGATCAGTTTTTTCTAAGTTGCCCAAGCGAATGTTGTTACGGACCGTTGTGTTGAATAAGAATGGCTTTTGATCCAACATCCCAATTAACTCTTTACGTTGCTCTTGTAATGCCGCAACTGGTACACCAGCAATTGTAATTGCACCCTTTTGTGCCTGTAAATCACCCAACAATAGATCAAGCAACGTGGTTTTCCCCATCCCGGTTTGACCCAAAATTGCTAATTTTTCACCAGAATTGACGGTTAAATTAAAATCATTAATAATATTGGACTCATTCGGGTACGCAAACTCAACGTGCTGAAATGAAATTGGTGGTACCGTGGTCGGTAATTTTGCTTGCTGTGGTAGCGCCTGTTCCTGCGGCTTTAAATCATTCAGCCGCGTAACAGAACTCATATAAATCGGCCACTCCTCAACCCCTTGACTGACTGGCGCAAAGGCATCAATTAGTGGAAACAGACTAAGTACGAAAGCCGCCGCCCAATTCACCGCTGCTGGAGAAGTTGTAAAATAACGATTAGTCCACAATAAAAGAGCAACACTAATAATTGCAAACACAAACTGTATGCAGAAGTCACGCCGCCATTCAAAACGCTTAGTGGCTAAAGTTTCCTTGCGCAGGGCCTTCAGTGTCGGCTGTGATTTAGCGATAAAGTCGTTCTCGCGACCGGAAATCACCCAATCAGCAACACCCATAACGTTATCAGTTAAATCAGTGTAAAGTTGCTGGGTTAACTGCTTTTTCTGCATTACCCGTGCGCCAGTCACCGCAATTGAAACAAGTGGTAATAAAAAGACAATAATTGCTAGTAATAATGCCATTCCTAACGCAAAGAACCAGCTGAAATAGCCAAGTACAATCACGATAATGATGTAAAGAAACCAACTGATTAGCGTTGGGAAAATAGTTCGTAAGTAGAGGTTCTGTAAGTGACCAATATCGTCGGCCAAAAGCGCCAAAATATCCCCCGTTTTAAAGTGTTGCTGGAAAAATGCGGCGTCCTTTGCCAACGTAAGGTACAATCGTTTACGCAAATCTGAGGTAACCTTAAACACCCAGTTATGTGAAGTTAACCGTTCAACGTAGCGAAAAGTTGGTCGGCCAATCCCAAAAGCCCGAGTTAAAACAACCGGAACATAAATTAATAAAATATTGTCTGGTCGCTGAGCCGCCCTACTAATCAGGTAACCAGCATTAAACATTAACGCAGCGCCACAAAAGAAGGTTAATAGACCTAGAACCAAGATTAAGCACAACAGGCCTTTATACTTTTTCATATAAGGCTTCACCCAATTATCCTTTTTCAACGGTTGAAATGGATTTCTCATAGCTTAGCCCCCTTCATCTGTGTCATTAACTGTGTATATGCTCCTTGTTTTTGCTGTAACTGCTGCGGTGTTCCCATTTCAACTAAACGGCCCGCTTCGATTACCATAATTTGATCCATCTCCTGCATCCAGTGCAGGCGGTGCGTGGCAAAGAAAATAAGGTGATCCTTAAAAAGCGGTAACATCGTTTCTTTTAGCGCCGCTTCAGTCTCGATATCCAAGTGAGCGGTGGGTTCATCAAATAATAATACACGCCGTTTACGATCCAAGAATGCTCGGGCTAACGCAATACGCTGTGCCTGGCCACCGCTGATTCCTCGCTCACCTTCACCGATCACTGTATCAAGACCGGCCGGTAATTGCTTTAGCCAGATTGTTAAACCTGCATTCTCGGCCGCAACTTTAATTGCTTCACGACTGGCCTTTGGTTGGTAGAAGGCAATATTTTGACCAATCGTTGCGTGAAATAAATACGGCTTTTGCGGCATATAAACAAAATTATTTTGCCACTGTTCTTGACTTAGGTGCGGAACTTGCTGCCCATTAAGCAAAATTTGGCCACCATTTTTGGCCTCAGGCAACAAAAAACCACCTAGTGTATTAATTAACGTCGATTTACCGGACCCGGAAGGCCCCATGACCCCAATCTTTTGAAAGCCATGAACTTTAAAACTAAAATCGGCCAGGTCATGTTCGTTATTATTTTCATAACTAACATTGACGTGTTTGAATTCCAGTTCATCATTAGCACCAAACGTTGTTAAACTTGTGAGGGCCTGACGTTGCGTTGCTTCAGGTAATGCAAGTAACTGCCGAATAGCTTGCATCGCATTTTTACCATTTAAAGTTGCGTGATAGTCGCTAGAAAAATCGCGTAAGGGCAAGAAAAATTCTGGTGCTAGAATCAAGGATGCTAGCGCAGGAAAATAGGGCATTTTACCGGCCAATAAATCAAGTCCTAAGAATACGGCGACCACCGCGATTGATAACGTCGTGAAAAAATCTAAGGCAAAAGTTGATAAAACGGCTATCCGTAAAACGGCCATTGTTTGTTTGCGGTAAGATTCACTCACTGAATAAACGTTATTTGCGTATTGCTTACTAATTCCTAGCAACTTTAAGGTTGATAATCCACGTAACGCATCAACAAAGTGATTCGACAGTAGCTGATAGCCCGCATACTGCTTATCAGCCTTATCCCGGGCGGCAAAACCTAAAATAATCATAAATAAAATAACAATTGGAACAACTAAGAGTAATACAACTCCCGTTTTAACGTCTAACGTAAAAATATAAATCAATAAAATCCAGGGAATAATCATCATATTCAGCATTTTATTTAAAATCAACGTTAAATAATTATCAACTTCATCAATTCCATCAAGGGCCATCGTGACTAAGTTACCCGTTCCTTGCTTTGCAACTAGACTAGGCCCAATATGAAATAATTTAGTTAGAAGCTGCTCGCGTAAACTTTGACTGGCCTGGTTGGCAAAGCGATCTAACACAATACTCTTTACCCAATTAATTAAGTGACGCCCAATGAACGCCGCAAAAAATAAACCAATTAAAGGCCCAAATAAATTTAGCGGCCGTAAGTGCCACGTCTTAACCAACGCCAACGCCAAATATTTCCCCTGAAATAAGATCATAAATGCTTGCAGGACTGTTAGTCCTACAAGCATTATGGTTACTTTTTTTATTCCAGATAAGCTAAATAACTGCTTATCAACCATCTATTCCACCACTTTTTTTGTTGTGACTCGCTTATTAAAGACAAAGTAACTCCAGACTGTGTACACGATGACGATTGGAACTAAAATGCAAGCCACGATCGTCATAACTTTTAGTGTATATTCTGACGACGAAGCATTCTTAATTAAGATACTGTGCGCCGGATTAGTTGCTACCATTACTCGTGGGAATAATCCATTGAATAATAACGCAACCAATAAGATTAAAGTACCTCCGCTAGCAATAAACGATAACCACTCTTTATCGGCATAGGCACCGTACGTTGCAACAACGCTGGCCAAAACAATTAGGATCAGCAGTGTCCAACTTGATACTGGCCGTGCGGTAAAGAAGTCCGTTTGAAACAAAAGTAACGCGGCGTAGACAACTAGCCCAACAAACAAAACTGGGTAGAGTAACTTAGTTAATTTTTGAGCCCGTTGTCGTAATGCACCTAAGGTTGAAAGCCGAATGTAATTAAGCCCGTGTAATAGGCAAAGTAACGCTACAGCAACACCACCAACAATCGAAAAGAGATTGATGTAATCACCAACACTGGCGCCTAGATTACCTTGAGCATCAATTGGCATTCCCTTGACCATATCAGTAAACATCATCCCAAAAAGGAAGGGCGCCATTAAACTACCAGTGAAAAGTGTCACTTCCCATAACTTTCGCCCCTTACGTGTATCTACGTGCGTTCGAAATTCAAAGGACACCCCACGGATAATTAGGCCAAATAAGATTAAGAAAAGTAAAATATAAAATCCTGAAAATAGACTGGCATACCAGTAAGGAAACGAGGCAAACATTGCACCGCCGGCAGTAATTAACCAAACCTCATTACCATCCCAGTGCGGTCCAATCGTTTGAATAAGGCTGTCACATTCCTGCTCGTCTTTGGCCAAGAAACGTAACGACATCCCAACACCGTAATCAAAGCCTTCAAGTAAGAAAAAGACCGCAAATAGTAAACCAATTAAGAAAAACCATAATAACTGCAAACTACTCATGATTGAACGCTCCCTTCGCAAATGGATCAACATTCACACGGTTTTCACTGCCGTCATCAAGCTCTGGACCGGCGACTAATGTCTTATGGGAGAAGTAAATCATAGTACCGCCAAGCATCGTGAAGATCAAGAAGTAGGTGATGTTAGAAAACAGTAACTCACCCGCCGTGACACTTGGTGAAACTGCATCAGCGATCGTGAACAGTCCGTAAACAATCCACGGATAACGACCCAGTTCAGTCACGAACCAACCAGCAGTATTGGCTAAAAATGGTAACCAGAGGCAAATCCCTAAAACGTAAAGGAACCAACGCTTATTCTCAATGGCATTATTCTTTTTACGCATAAACCACAAGCCAACGATGGTAACGAGTGCAAATAACGTACCAAAGCCAGCCATAACTCGGAAACTCCAGAAAAGTGTTTTCGGTGGTACATAATAATTCATGTCCTTACCAAATTTTTTATCATACTTCTGGTGTAATTCACGATTAATGGTATTCATACCCTTAACCGCACCAGTTGTTTTATGGTAAGACATAATGCTTAGCATGTCAGGGATTTCAACCTTCCAAGTTGCCTTATGTCCGGCTGCGTTAATCCCCTCAATCATTGCCCATGGCGCTTTTTTACCTGTATTATCATACAGGCCTTCCGTTGCGGCAAACTTCATTGGTTGATCCTTAATAATCATTCTGGTTTGAGCATCGCCCACGTAAATCGTTCCTAATGAAAAAATAAGTCCAACGATCAAACCAATCTTTAATGACTTCTTGTAAAAATCAATATTCTTATGCTTAAGCAACCGCCAAGCTGACATTCCAGCAACTGCCATAGCCGCCGTTAAAAAGGCCCCAAAAACAACATGCGGAAATTCAACCCACAATTGTGGATTCTTAAGTAAACCGGTAAAACTTGTCATTTCTGCCCGACCATTGGCCAATTTATAAGCCACTGGATTCTGCATAAAACTATTGGCAGTTAAAATCCATAAAGCCGAAGCACTAGAACCAAGCATAACTAACCAAATAAAAATAACGTGAATCGCAGGTTTGAAGCGATCCCAAGTAAACATCCATAGTCCGATGAATACTGATTCCAGGAAAAACGCCAACAATGCTTCAATAGCCAGTGGCGCCCCAAAAATATCACCCATAAATCGTGAGTAATCAGACCAATTCATCCCAAATTGAAATTCTTGAATAAGACCAGTAACCACACCAACAGCAAAACTTAAAAGGAAAATCTTTCCCCAGAACTGTGCCATTTGTTTATAAATTGGCGCCTTTTTTACGACATAAATTGTTTCCATGATTGCCGTTATAAACGCCATCCCGATTGAGAAAGGAACAAAGAAGAAATGAAATACTGTTGTCATCGCAAATTGAACCCGTGCTAAAGACAACATACTCACACCAACCGTCAACATACTCTTACCACCCTTCGTTAAACTTCCACACCTTCATTATAGGCTAGATAATGAAGCGTTACCAGTGCTGATAAACTCAGATATCCAACGATTTATTCTTCAATAATGGTTTTTTTATAATTAAAGTACGCCAACAAATCAAATTATGGCATAATAGTCTTTGATCAATTTTATTAATGACAAAAAGGCATAGCACAAACTGGAATAGGCTAAAAGATCTACTTGTTAAAATATGCTTTATGCTAAAACAATTTCCGTTTTACCGACTGCCTAATGTAGCTAAAGGAGGACCTCATGGAAACTATTTTTACCATTAGCATCATTGTAGGTGCAGTAATTTTTGCCAATATTATTTACGCAATCTTCCCGAAAATACCACTAGCCTTCTATCAAATCGCAGCAGGTCTCTTATTATCACTTTTACCGCTTTTTCATCACTATCAACTTAATCCAGAAATTTTTCTTTATGCCATCATTACACCCTTAATGTTTAATGATGCGCAAAACACCTCCCGCCGCCGTTTAAGGCGTGGAATTGCCAATGTCCTATCATTATCGATTTTTCTAGTTGTCATCACAGTAATCATTCTGGGATTCAGTATTAATTCACTATTCCCACTGATGACACTTCCGCTGGCCTTTGCCATTGGCGCGATTGTGACCCCAACAGATGCCGTCGCCGTTAAGTCAATCACTTCCAACATGGCGCTGCCAAACCGCATCATGAATACCTTAGAAAACGAATCTCTATTTAATGACGCATCTGGTATTGTGGCCTTAAATTTAAGTCTCAGTGCCTACCGTGAAGGCTCTTTTTCTGTTGGTCACGGGATTACTAGTTTTATCTTTAGCTTTTTTGGTGGCCTTATCCTTGGTGCCATTCTGGGGTTGCTGATCGTTCGTTTGCGCATTTGGCTACGGGAAATTGCCGCGGACAGTATTCCGATTTCCGTTCCCTTACAGATTTTAACGCCCTTTATCATCTATTTTGTTGCTGAACAATTTGAAGTTTCTGGTATCTTAGCAGTTGTTGCCGCCGGTTTAGTGCACGGTGCCGAGCGTGATCGCTTGCAACTAACTTCAACCAAAACCCAATTCGCAACGGCTAGTATTTGGACAATTATCAGCGATGTTCTGAATGGTTTTGTTTTTGTCTTATTGGGACTCACTTTACCAACGGTTGTTCTCGATTTAATCTCTACTCATACTTTGCAGTTCTTTAGCCTATTTGGCCTTGCCTTATTAATCTACGCAATTTCGACTGGTTTACGTTTTTTATGGGTTTACGCTGGCTTCGTTAAACTGCCCTACCGCGATCTCAATCGACCAACAGTTAGCGCCATCATGGCAGCCAGCGGTATTCACGGAACCGTTACCCTTTCCATGGCGCTTTCGATTCCTTTTTCATTAGCAAATGGAAAATCATTCCCAATGCGTAACGAGATTATTTTCGTCGCCGCCGTTGTTATTCTATTAAGTTTAATCGTTCCAAATTTTGTTATTCCACTACTCGTACCCGCCAAGGTCAAAGCGGCCAAGGAAGCGCCGGTCAACATTCGCGCAATTCGCAACGATATGTTGGATTTTGCGATCACCGAATTACAACAAACAGTTAGTGGTACGCAGAGCGCCCAAATTGTCTTAGAAACACTGTACAATCAAAAATCCGATTATACCCGCCCATCTTATGAAACACTGACCCGCCTGTTTAAAAAAACACAGCATGTTGAACAAACGACGGTCCAGCAGTTAGTGACCACGGGTGACATTACACCTAAACAACAGCTTTCCTACGAGCGCTTTTTAATTCAAAGCAACTTTGCTACGAAAAAAAGTATCTGGCAAATTCTTTGGCGCCGAATAAAATCTGGTTTTAAATATCTAACCTTTGGTCTTTTAAAGAAACGTCGAATAGCTCAACTGCGCCGTAATTTAACCGACCAACAACGTAAAAAAATAAAAGACACACGCCAAATTTTCGCCCAGATTGAGGACCATGGTTACAACGCCGTTATTGAGTATTTGAATAACGAAACAACCGTCGACAATTTTGCGGCAATTGGAATTGTTCGCCGTTCCTATCGTGAGCGGCACCGTCGTTTCAGCAATAGTGACGAAACAAATGATACACAAAAAGATTTATTCATCACTGCTTTCCAGTATGAATATGATTACGTGGACAATCATTTAACCGACCAATTAATCAGTACCGACACGGCCAAGCAATTGCGGGAACAAATTTCCTACGATGAGATTGTCTACATGCAAAATAGCGATAACTTTGATTAACGAGAGTGTTTGAAAAAGCGCCCAGATTATGGAGTGTGGCCTAGCTAGGCGAAAAGAGACGCGCAGCGGATCGTTCGACTAGCATAGCTATACGCAATAATCTGCTTTTTCAAACACGTTTTAGAAAAGAGAGTGTTAAAAAAGGCGCTCAGATTATGGAATATAGCCTAGCTGGTCGATAAGATCTGCGCAGCGGATCGTTCGACTAGCGTAGCTATATGTAATAATCTGCCTTTTTTAACACGTTTCAGAAGAGAGTGAAAAAGCGCTCAGATTATGGAATATACCCTACTACTTCGCAATGAAGGAGGAATATTACTGGCTTCGCTTACGATGTCGATCGGACTAAGATGAACCGAAGTCCGAATCGCAGCGAGGAACGCTAATATTCTTTGATGCTACGAACGTTGTCCATTCTTGTGGCGAGGCTAGGGAGCACAGTTATAAGGTCCATAACTGTGTTTCCTCGACTAAGCTCGTCTCGGTCACCACAAGAAACATGGCAGCTAGACGAAAAGAGACGCGCAGCGGATCGTTCGACTAGCGTAGCCATAATCTGCTTTTTCAAACACGTTTCCACCAAATACCCACAGGCTACCGCTAATAAAAATAACCGCGAAATCGGCGAGTACAACCTCGAGTACTCCTTCGAGGTTGTACTCGAGGTAGTACTCGCCGCCATTAATCAATTTCAAAAAATAAATTTAGAAAAAAGTAAAATAAAAAAGCAATAATTATCCCCGCCCTGATCAGCTTTCGGAGTGGTTACAAAAATTATTGCTTTTTTAGTGTCACTTTTTGGGTCCCTGAGGGTTTTATATATATATAAACTTAATTAGAAAGAAATACTAAACATGTCTGATTCATTTGATCCTTCGTAAGCAGTAAATAACTGACCGACTTCAAAAATAATTTAATTCAAGTTATGATTGCCTCATCAAATAATTGGTGAGGTGATTTTTATTGGATAAACCGGATATTGTTCAAATTAAAATGGATCATTCTGGTTCTCAATCGCG
>NZ_RHNQ01000061.1 GCF_003946275.1 Loigolactobacillus backii | reverse complement strand
TTCATTGACAGAAGCTTCAAACAATTCTTGAATATCAACTTGCCAAGGATCAGCAAGCATTTCATCAATGGGTTTTAGTACTTTTTTTTCGTCCATCTTAATTACTCCTAACATTAAAATAATGACTTCAGTTTAGATACGCAGCTCTTACAGTTAGTTATTCAAATTTTGTTGTTAAGTTTATAAAGAATCTCTGTAAAAGACAATTAAAAAATTCGAATTGAAAATAGCGGAATCTGTAATAGTTTTTAAGTATTTAAAGCATAGCAAATTTAGTTGATTTGGACGCATATATTGAATTAAAAATGTATTCAATTCAATAACGGGAAACCTGATTTAATAGCTATCAGCAGACCGAGTGAAACAAGGTCAATACGCACTTACACCCTTGACACTTGTCAAGGGTAGATTTAATACCCATTTCGATGGGTATTATTTGTATTAGAAGGCTAGCGCCAACTATAAAAAACCTATAGTAAACCCTCAAAAACCTAGAGCTGAATATCAAGATTGATCAATCACATTGCGAAGGATCCAATGACTATAAGCAAGACGAGCACTGGGAGTTATCACCCAGGGGTGATTAATTTCAAAAATTTGAATTTCAGTTGCTAAGTAAAGTGGCGTCTTACCATGATTAAAAGCAAAAACGGGTTGCGGAAAATCAGGCTTACTAGCAACTTGATGAACACTTTGACGAGAGTTCATCTGCCAACGAATTTTTAAATCTTCACGCGACAATAATTTTGGCAGGTGTGTTTTTTCAATTTGAGCTTGTTGTTGCAACTTTTGTGTAAACTCTTGTTTAGTCTTGTTTTGATGCCAATCATCAAACAGATCATACTTGTTTGATTTAAAATCTAAATCCATAAAGCCAGCCTCCTAACCAAAATCAATTTTATCCAGCATCGTTTCAGTACTAGCCTGGTCTAAGCCTAAATAAGCTAAAGTCATTGCTTCACTGGAATGATTTAGCAAATTCATGACTAAGCCAATATTATAATTTGATTGCGTGTAAACGCGATAAGCCCCGGTTTTACGCATCGTATGGGTCCCTAGATAATTAATTCCTAACAGATCGCCAACCTTGCTCATGATTTTGTAGAACTGTTTTTCCGTAATATGGCGTTCTGGGTGTTGAATGGAAGGAAAGAGCCATTCAGAATTCAGCTGATGATCAATTAGCCATTGACGGTACAATAAGAGCTCTGTTTGAACAGGTTTAAGGTACAAGGTATTCGGTTTACCAGTTTTTCGGTCGTGAATAAACGCATTTTGTTTAATAGAACCGTCCGGATTAAAAATATCGGTTTGTTTTAAGCGCATGACATCACTCACTCGCAGTAGCGTAGCTTTGCCAACTTGAAAAACTGTATAGTTACGCCGGCCAGCTTTAAAGTTGTTGAGTAAGGTATCTTGCACCTCTTTGAGAACGTTTGAATCTTTGATGGGTAAGACAACTTGTTGCATAGTTTTAGCTCCTTAAAAAATTGATTTTTAGTACAAATTAAAGTACAATATTAAGTACAATGAAAGGGTGGTAAATATGACATTAGCATTAACACAGAGCGATTTTCGCGCTAACCTAAAAAAATATTTAGATCAAGTTAATGACGAAGACGAAACCGTTTATATTGCTCGTTCAAATAGTCGCGCAGTAGCCATCGTTTCACAAGAAAAAATGGACTGGTTAGAAAGAGCATTAAAAGCTAAAGAAGGTTCGTTAGAATATGCAATTGCACGTGATCAGTTAATTAAACGCCATGTCTTACCTGACGATGAAATTGTTGAACCAGATGATGATTATTGGGGTCAGTTTAAATAATGAAAAAACTAAGATTTAAACCACGTGCAACCTTTAATGCTGATCTAAAACGGTTAGCCAGTTTAGACAAATCTATTATTGATGAAGTTCGAGCAGCCATTGACCTGTTGCTTGAGCAACAACAATTACCACCAGAATTTGAGGATCATGAACTTAATCGGCGAATGAGCAGGTATAATGAATTTCACTTACGAGATACCCCGAAAAACAAAATACCAAGCGAAACTAACGATGTCCTGGTGGTTTATACGATTGATAAAGATGAACTAGTCTTAATTGGCATTCGAGTCGGATCGCATGATCGTTTATTTCCTGGTCAAAATCGTTCCAAAAGGTATCGAAAAAATGACGAATAAAAGAAGTCATTTGTACCATATAAAAACAAATAGCCCCCAACATCTACATTATAGATATTAGGGGTTATTCTTTCAATGCTTTTTAGGGGCAATTTTATAATTAGTGCTGGTAAAGGATGCAGTGCCATTGCCAGCGCCGCTTATAGAAGTGGTGAAAAATTATTTGATAATCAAGAAGGCAGCCACTATTTGGTATTTGACCAAGAAAACCGGTTCAGCAACGGTATTGAGCATTGCTACTATTTTAGGAATGCTGCCAATGGTGATTCTTAGTCCGTTTGTTGGTCCTATGGTTGATCGGTGGAACAAAAAAGGCCTCCTAATTTTCCCGGACGTTTTTGCTGCCTGTTTCGCTATTATTCTTTCCGTATCCGGAACGGTCTTTCATGTATTTCCACTTTGGCTCATTTTTATTTCATTACTGATGCGGTCTTGTGCGCAAACCTTCCAGATGCCAACGATTCAATCGGTAATGCCCACAATGGTGCCAGACAAAGAAATTACCCGTATGAACGGCTAACTGGGAATGGTGCAATCCGCGAATATGATTATTGCCCCAGCACTGGGCGCGTTTTTATTTGCGTTTATCCCCATCGAGTACTTGATTCTGTTAGACGTACTTGGGGCCATCATTGGGATTTGTATTTTAACGTGGGTTCAAATTCCTAACAATGAAAAAATTGATCAGCCAATGCATGTGCTCCACAACACCCGCTTGGGGATCAAACAACTTACGAACAACAAGGGCTTGTGGTACATTACGTTGATCGGCGCCGTCTTCACACTAACCTACATGCCTGCTGCCAGCATGTATCCACTCATGACCATGAAATACTTTCAGGGAACCGTTAGTCAGGCTGGCTTAATTGAAGCCATTTATTCAACTAGCATGCTAATCGGCGGCACTATCATTGGCCTCTTTGGTAAGTGGCAGGACCGGATGACGCCCGTAATCATCGCGTTTTTCCTGGTTGGCATTCCAATCGGTATTAGCGGCATTTTGCCAGGTAACCAAACCGGATTTTTATGGTTCGCAGCTTTAAACATCATTGAAGGAATTGCGACCCCCATTTTTTACAACGCTTTTAATGGCAATGATTCAACAAAGTTATCCAGCAGAAGAGTTAGGGCAGATTCTAGGCGTTTTGAATTCTTTGTTGAATCTAGCTGGACCAATTGGCTTAATTTTTGCCGGTCCCCTAGCTGATGTGATTGGCATTGAACGCCTATTTGTGATTGCAGGAATCGGTGCTGCCATTTGCGGGGTGGTCGCGGTGTTAATGCCAATTACCAGGCAATATGACATTAGGCTGCATCAAAAATTGGCGAAATTAACTGAGCAACCAGATAAGTAATTAACATGATGATCATAAAGAGGAGAAAGACCAGACTACCAGCTGATCTTTCTCCTCTTTTTGTCATCACTTAATTACACGTTTTTAATCTTTTCACCAGTCAATCCCATCGCATTAATTGCCACGATAATTGTCGACATCGCCATGACCGCAGCACCAACGGCTGGGTCTAGAATGATTCCAATAAATGACAACACACCGGCAGCGAGTGGAATTGCGACAATATTGTAGCCTGCTCCCCACCAGAGATTTTGAACCATTTTCCGATTTGTGATTTTAGCCAAATCAAGAAAATGTAAAATATCGCTGGGTTCTGATTTAACCAACACAACATCAGCGGAATCAATGGCAACATCGGTTCCGGCGCCAATTGCAATTCCAATATCGGCCGCGGCAAGACTTGGTGCGTCATTTACGCCGTCACCAACCATGATGACGTGATTGCCCTTTGCTTGATAATCAGCAATAATCTTTTGTTTATCATCTGGTAATAGGCCTGCATGGAATTCAGTCAATCCTAGTAAGTTAGCAACGTGTTCCGCGGCTTTTGGATTATCGCCAGTGAGCATTACGGGGGTAATTTCTCGCCTCTGAAGACCACTAATTAATTCCTTAGCACCCGCTTTGATGGTGTCGCCTTCAGCAACCATTCCTTGAACTTGGGTGCCCTGCAATAGGAAGCTGACGGAATTACCCTTAGCAGCCCATTTATCAGCAGCGGCCTCGTCAAACCTGATCCCTTGCTTCGTTAAATAGTTACCATTAACAATCGTATAGTCAGTGCCATCAACATTACCGGAAATACCAACGCCCGGAATATTTTGAGACTTTTCAGCCGCAACGACTTCAATGTCCTTCGCTTGGGCTTCAGTAATGATTGCTTGGGCCAGCGGATGAGTCGAATTATTTTCAAGGGCGGCCAGTCGGCTTAATAACGTTGTTTCGTCAATCCCATCATTTGGAATCAATGCATTCACCGTAAATTTACCTTCTGTTAACGTGCCAGTTTTATCCAAGAGAACGTGGCTAACATGTTGACTTGCTTCAATGGCTTGGCGATTTCGAACTAATAGCCCATTTTGAGCGCCAATCGTAGTAGAACGAGAAACCACTAATGGAATCGCTAATCCTAATGCATGCGGGCAAGCAATCACGAAGACGGTCACCATGATCGTCATTGCAGTCGCCAATCCCTGGGGTAACCAGGCAAAGAAAGCAATAATCCCAACACCAAATGCCGCGTAAAATAGATACTTGGCAACTAAATCAGCTTTATCTTCTGCTTTAGATTTAGCTTGCTGGGCATTTTGAACCATTTTCATTACTTGAGAAAGATAGCCGGAGTCACCAGTACCACTAATTTTAACCGTTAGCGTCCCGTTATTGTTAGTTGCACCACCAATGACCTTATCGCCAACGTTCTTGGTAACGGCAGCAGATTCACCGGTTACCAGTGCTTCATTCACGGTCGACTCCCCAGCCGTAATAACACCATCGGCTGGAATACTCTCACCTGAACGCACTTGGAAAACTTGACCAACTTTTAAATCAGATACTGGAACTTCTTTTGTTTCACCATTATCTGTAACTAGATGGGCCGTCTTAGGCAACAGGGCCGCCATCTTTTGTAAGGCAGCCCCAGCCCCCATCAATGCATTCATTTCAATCCAGTGTCCTAGAAGCATAATTAAAATCAGGGTTGCAAGTTCGAACGAAAAATCCATTACATGATTTGCCGGGTTCAAGAAGTTGTTGGCAATAAATGCGTACAAACTGTAGAAATACGAAACGGAAATTCCAAGGGTTACTAGCGTCATCATTTCAGGAGATTTATTCTGAATTTCCGCTTTAGCCCCCTTTAAAAATGGCATTCCGCCATAAAAGTAAAGTGCTGTATCAAACAAAACGATGATAATGCCAACAATTAGCGGTGAACTGAAACTAAGGATGGAAACGTTTAAACCCATGATTGGTGCTAACAGTAAAACTGGAATCGCTAAGACAACGGAGACCCAAAATTTAACTTTCAAATTCCCCATATGCATCATTGAGCCACCGTGCATCATCATGTCGGTCCCAGCCATATCCATATCACCGTGATTCATCCCACTCATATTCATAGTTTCGTGATCCATGTTCATTTGACCATGATCCATTTCGGCCATATCGTGGTCCATGTTCATTTGATTATGATCCGTTTCGGTCATATCGTGATCCATTTTCATGTCATCATGATCCATATGACTCATATTTGATTCATTATTTTCCATATTCTTAGCACTCATGTTTTTCATGTTCATATGGTCCTCTTTATTTGCCATGATTATCGACCCCCTAAAAATAAGTGTGCGTAGCAAAGCGGTTAGAAGCCGGAATATAAGTTCCTTGTGTGGAAATCCCCGGGCTCGGGATTTTTCCACCAGGTTCTTATATTTAGGCTTCTGCTTTGCGGAGCACCATGCCACTATATGAATGAGAATTACGACAAAAATTCATAAGTTTCCGCCATCAGAAATCCCAGATTCTGGATTTTTGTGCAGCAATCCTAAAAGTAAACAGAACACCACAGTCTTAACACGTTTGATCACCTGGCAAGCAGTTACACTGAACTTCCTCGGGCGCTGTTTTGGCCTTTTCAGCTAGAATCGCCTGTAAGTTCGCAATATCCGCCCGTGAGAGTTCCCTTGACTGAATAACGCCGGCAATTGTTGAACCAGCCCGCATCGCACACATATGGTCAAACAAATCATCTGCCGCTGCCGCCATTGATTCCTTCTCGCCAACAACCGGCTTATACGTGAATGGTCGACTGCCGCCATGCTGCGCAACCGCCTGTTTTTGAATCAACCTGTGAAGTAGCGTTTTGGTTGTTGAAGCTGACCAGCCTTCTAATTCGTTCATAGCATCGATTAGTTCACGACTAGTCGCATGTCCCATTGTCCAAATTGCTCTCATAACCATCCATTCAGAATCGGTGATGGTTACATTCTTTGCATCCTCCAATTGGCTTCCTCCATTAATTGAATTCTAAGTTTACGTTTGTAGCCTCTTAACACTTATTAGTTTACAACTGTAGTCACAATAATGCAACCTTTCTGCCAGGAAATACCATGACATTAAAAAAACGCCTAGATAATATTCCAGGCGTGGTTTGATACGATATGTTAAATTAATGATCTGGGAATTTTTGGTTTTCTTGTTAGTATGGTGAAATGCCTCTTAGAACCTGTCTAGTATCTGCTGAATCTGGTAGAATTGTGGAAAACCGACTGAGGAGTTTGTCATGCCAGATTATCCAAGCAATATTTCTCGAGCGCAATTTGCATTAATACAACCTGATTTAGAAAACTTCCGCAAGCATACAAGACCGCGTCGTTATGATCTTTATGACGTATTCAATGCCATCCTTTATCACTTACGAAGATACCCCGAAAAACAAAACACCAAGCGAAACTAACGATGTCCTGGTGGTTTATACGATTGATAAAGATGAACTAGTCTTAATTGGCATTCGAGTCGGATCGCATGATCGTTTATTTCCTGGTCAAAATCGTTCCAAAAGGTATCGAAAAAATGACGAATAAGAGAAGTTATTTATACCATATAAAAACAAATAGCCCCCAACATCTACATTATAGATATTGGGGGCTATTTTAACAATGATTTTGAGGGTCTATTTGGAACTTATAGACCCTAAACACTGAATCAAAAAACTTTAAATTTCATTATTAGGATGTTTTCGTAATATTAACACTATTTTTTCCTTTTCTTCCATCCACTCTTAGATAGTATACAGAAATATTAACGGCAGAATTTAAAATTAGTTCAGCTTCAGCTTCATTGATTTTCACCCTATTAGAGCTACCATGGGAATCACTATTAATATTTCGCATGGTAGTTATAGAATCAACGATTTTATTAAGACCACTAATTAGAGAAGAAACATTTTTATCCCACCTATTGTCAGGTTTCATGCCCAATGTTTTATTAACTAGAGATCTATAATGACTAATATCTCCATTTTCTTTAAAATCGATCTGATGCTTACGTAATATTGCTATGAATACTGTTTCAATTACTGTTCTAGATTTAGTTACTACGCTGTCTAAATCATTATTTAATAAATCTTCTTTAGCATTGTTGAGAATTTTTTTGACATAACCAATATTCACGATTTCGGCAGGGTCAACAAGTACTTTGGGGGTTTCTTTAGAATCAATAATGGCTATTTTCTCATTGAGAACAATTAATTTTTTGTCGGACACTGATAGTTCTAAGTTGATCCTATTAATTAAATCTGTTCTCAATATATTAGCAATCGCTTTATTGTTTTGTTCTGATTCTTCTACTATTTCTTCTACTTTTGTGTATTTCGGTTTAGCACTGATATTTTCATCAATCACTTTTCTAACAGCAGAAGTAATGTCCATTTTAAACAGATAGTAGTAAAAGAAATCACTAGTTTTCCCATTTTCGTGTAACGAAAAAAGTATTGATTGTAAAATTTGCCAGCGACTACCTTCCTCGTAACTTACTCCAAATTTTATTCCTATATCTTGAATTTTAGATCCAGTCATATAGGGGAATATGTCTCCTTGTATAAGTAAATCTATAATAGCTCTTTGACTTAAAATTGAATAACTTTCATCTTCCAATATACAATCACCTCACAATTCTACGGTAAATTTTCTATTTCTTGCTCAACATTTCTGCCATCGTTGTAAGTAAAGAATTTAACACCATAAAGCTTAACTTGATCATTCTCACCAACAAGTTCAATATTTTCAGGACGAATACTTTCTAAGAGTTCTTGTTTCCACTGATCCTGATCAAGCAATTGGGGTCCCTTAGGCTCAATATAAATTTGATAACAAAAATCTTTATTCTGTAAATAGAGGATAAAATCAGGCATGAACCCGGCATAATGAGTTGTCTGACCTTTAAATTGATGTAGCTTGAAATTAGTATTGCGTTCATCATTTCTAAATAAATAAATTTGACTATATTTTTGACTTAATCGGTCAACAAAAGCGCCGATTAAGTCAACTAAAGACTTCTCCAGCTTATCAACAATGGCTTCTTCAAAAACAAACCAAGGTTTATTTTTCATTGAGTAGGGTAAGATCATTTCACTAACTGATTTATTAAAATGTTTGGCAACTTTCTTTTGGTAGTCCCTAATTAAGGATTTTATAGGAACTGGAATAAAGCGCTTAGTACCGCGTTGTCTTTGATAGTTATTGATAATCTGTTTTTGAACAAAAGTTAAATATTGTTCAACTGCTTTAAGTTGCTGCTTACGATTTAAGGCTGGTGAACCATTGCTGACACGAGCATACAAACGAATATTTCCCAACCAATTATCAGCTGTCATAAATTCATTTAAAGAATTCAAAGTAGGAATATATTGCTTCAGAGAGTTAAACCGATAGAACTTATTACGTGAGAAGGCTTTTTTAACTAAGATTACGGCATCTCGAAACTTAAACAAAAATCTAGTTTCTGTTAAAGGATCTTTCTCAATAGCAACAGCATTATAATTTGTTTCCCAAGTGCTCTCTACCAAATTGACTTCAGCCATTGTGGTGGTATTAACCCCATAACGGTCAAGACAATTAAATTCTTTATCTGGTACAGGTTCAACTTCGTTGTAGTAAAGATTACCTTGTTGATAAACTTTAGAGTTTTTAAAGGCCCGTTTAACATTAGTTTCAAAAACATCAAAATCACTATCATCTTCAACGGGTAGGTCCATCTTATCAAGTGACTTCTTAAGGTTATCTAGGTACTTAGGATCATTGATAGTGTGGTAATAAAGACTCTCTAATAACTGATATTTAGGATTCTGGTTGTCAAAACGACGTGTATAAGAGTTTTCGCCTTGATAAACAAAAGGATTGTAGCGTGCTCCTCGACCAATCAACTGAGCTTCACTGTTTGTTTGGTTCAAGGTAGTGGATTGTTCACCAATCCGCACAATATCATAAAGGTTTAAAACGTCCCAGCCCTCACTTAACTTAACGACGGCAAAAATAACCCGAAAGGGATTGTCAGAACTTTCCAAGGTATTTAGATTATGCAAGTCATTTAAATCGCCTAAAATTCCTTCTTTGGCACTATCGTTAACATTAATAGTATTCATAGCCTGAAAGTCACGTTTTAATTCAACAATTGCAGTACCCAAATCTTGCGATAACCAGTAATCATAAGCTTGTTTCAATGCTTGACTATGGCTAGTGTTTTGTTGATGTTTAAGAAAATCGGTTAGGTCCGTTATATTCAACTGTGAGATCATGCTTAAAAAAGTTGTTCGAGCATCTTTAGAAACCGCAATTTTATTAGACTTAAACAAGATTACCGGTTTAAAGTCAGGTATTTTTAATTCATTGGCAATTCGCTTACGATACTGGCTAAGCAAAACAGCATTCAGCATTTTGTTCTCATCGTCGTTATTTGCTTGTAATCGATATACCCGTTTAGAATATCCTTGGTGAATAAAACGGCTTAAATCGTATCTATAAACAATCTTTTGACGATATTTTTGATAAATCGCTTCATTTTGTAAATCTAGAGTTGCAGTAAACTCGAATTGACGATTATGTTTATTAGCTTGACGAATACGATCCAGGACATATTCCCAGGAACGTTCTTTTTGGTCCTCTTTACTTTTAGTACCAGCAGAAAAATGATGCGCTTCATCAGCTAGAATAATCAACTTCTGTTTCTCTAAATCGCCATAAGTTAAGCCATTTTCCCGTGGTGTATTTAACTCATTAGCTAAAGTTTGGATAGTTGCTAATCTTAAATAGATCACACCATCTTCTGGTGTACTAGGAAACCGAGTTACTGAGCGAAGCTCGATTCTTTGACCATGGATAGTCAAAGGTTGGGAAAAAAGATATTTAGGTGAAGCAGTATTTAATAAATTGTCATAAGTCTTAGCCACCACAGCATTTGTATTTACCACAAAAAGAAAGTTATGATAAGTAAATTCAGTATACAAATACAAGATCAGGGCAGCTAAAACGTCTGTTTTACCACTACCAGTGGCCATATTAAAAAGTAATTGATTATATTGGTAATCAGCTAATGGCTGTCGCTGTGTCCAGTCTAGATTAACTAAAGCTTGATTTTGGTAAGGTCGTAATTGGTGCTTTAAATTACCTTTAATATATTCTGGAATAATAAAGGGCTTTTCATTACTAAGAAGATCAATCTTACGTTTGTTTTCCAATAAATCGACCAGTGGGAGCTCAATTTTGCGCATAACTTTTTTTTTAGCCATTAGTTTGGTCCCTCTTTCCATAGAAGCTTTGATTAAATTGATAATCCTTATCGGAAATCAGGTCACGAACATCGGCATCATCGATATTATTGAAGTTGTAGTAAAGTTGATTCTTATCCAATAATTTAACTAATAACTGCTTTTGTTCTTCAAAAGGTAAAGCTTTACGTTCTGCATCATTTTCATATTTATCAAGATCCACTCGAAAGTCGAAATCTGCTCCCGCTTTCATGCGTTTATATACAGCATCTAATTCATTTATATCTTTAGCTGCTAGCAGATCCTTTAGGTAACCTTGATTCTTTTCCATCAACTCTGCATAAACAAAAGAGCCACCACCATGCCAGTCAGCATCTTTAGAAATTCCACCTTGTTCACCATTAATTACTTTCTTAAGGCGCGGAACGGAGACAGTATTGACATAATCCATTTGTTCAATTCCGATGAAGCGACGATGCATTTTCATCGAAACAGCTTGTGTAGTAGCTGACCCCATAAAGAAATCTAGTACTAAATCACCTTTTTTAGTTCCAATTTGAATAATTTTTTGAAGAAGTTTTTCTGGCTTAGGCGTTCCAAAAACATTAGTGCCAAACATAGCTTTAATTTCTCCGTTTGCTTCTCGTGTTGATCCAGCATCTGTAGTTAGCCAAACAGATTCAACAACACGGCCTTTTTGATCAGCTAAATAAATTTTTCGAATCACTCGTTTATAATCGTCACTGAATTTAATCTTTCCAGTTTTAAGTTCAGACTCAAAAGTCTCCTTACTGAATCTCCATCCATTTTTTGGATACTTAATAACATTACCTTCAGGAGTAGTTATGTCATATTGAAGATTTGGACGCCATAACGAATTACGAACATCTGAAGGACGCCAAGGTCCCTTAGGATCATTATCAGGATTTCGATAATTTTTATTATTCTCCTTTGTCCTTGGTAATAAATTAATTTTAAACATTGACGTTTTTCGATAAACTAAAATAATATTGTGATGTAATGATATTTCATTTCCATAGCCTTTACTCTGTTTATTGTTGACCCAAACAATATCTGACACAAAGTTTTCTCTTCCAAATATTTCATCTAATAAGACTTTGGCGTAATATATTTCAGAATTATCTAATATTACCCATAAGCTTCCATCACTAGACAACAATTTTTTTGCTAATTGAATTCTATTCTTAAAAAAAGTTAACCAGGAAGAATGGTTGAACTTATCATTATATTGGAAATCATGTCCTGTGTTATAAGGAGGATCTAAAAAAATGAGTTTAACTTTTCCAGCAACCGGTTCTTTTATACTTTCTAATGCAATTAGGTTGTTTCCTTTAATAATTAAATTATCTCGATTACTAATATTGTTCGTTGCATGTTCACCGTCTTTGTCATAACGCTTTGCATTAACTAATACTTTAGACTCCAACAACTCATCAATTTCAGGCTTAGCAATAGTTTCATTAAAAAAAGGCTCATCAACAGATTCATCTTTATCTAGATCTTCTTTGGTCATACCAGCTTTTAAAATAGTATCTTTAAATGGAAAATCCAGAACAACATCAGCAGATTCATCAATAAATTTTCCATTAGCTGTTAAACCAATTTTATTTGTAAATTTGGTATAACTATCTTCCCAAAATTCTTTATATTCAAACATCTCAATAAATTGATTAAGTTTAAATACTTCGGCGTCAGCAATTTTTTCTACATAATTTTTATGTATTAAAGGATCTTTAAATAGCTTTGTCATCAGCTCATGATCGAATTTATCCAGATCATTAATTACATTATTCCGTTTTAGAGAACCCTTACTAGTTAAATACTTGTTTCCAAACTTTCCTAAAATACTTTTGACTTGAGACATTATCTTAGGCTCTATTTTCATGCTTAATCCACCTTTTTAATTTTTACCAGAAATGCCACCAACTATTATTGGCTTTATTTTTATGTATTCTTTTTTTCTTTTCATCGACAATATGACTTTGATCTTGCTTGTCGTTTTCAGCATTGTCATGAATGGCATTAATACTATTCGACAAGGTATCGTCCTTGTCGTTTGATTGTTGCTGTTGAGTTGCACTAGAAGGTTCAAGCAATCCACTCAATTTCCGAATGTGCTCTTTTAATCGATGGTTTTCTGTTACCGTTGCTATCTGTAATTTTTGTTGCTGGTCTAAGGCTTGTTGTAAATTTGCAATTTGTTGATCTTTAACATCAAGTTGTTTCAGCAAGATGTGATCAATCTTGTCATTCTTGTCGTTTTTATCTTGCTGATTTGGTTGTCGGTCTTGCCGTTTTTGCTTGCCAAAGTTAGCAAGCATTTTAACGCCTTGATTGTCTATTTCTAGATGGTTTTTGACTTTATAAGTGTGTTTGCTTCGAAAGCCATTAATACTATTAATGCGTTGATTAATAGCTTGTTTTGATAATTTCAATTCTTCTGAAAGTTGTCGAATAGTCTTGCCCAATAGTTTCACCACCTAATTAATCCGCCTTAAATTATAAGTTAAAAACGACAATAACACCAATCGACAAGCAAAGCTTAAACTTGGTTGTCGATTGGTGTTATTGTCGTTTTTTAAACTAGGTATCAATCTTCAAGCTAAACTATAATTGACTTGGTTCTGGTTGTTGCCACCAATGAATGTTGCTTTAACAGCAAATATCCCGAATTAACAACAACTCAAGTTTGCATCTAGTTTTTTCCCTAATGGCTTGTTTTGATACACCAAACTCATCAGCAAGTTCTCTAATTGTTTTAGGCATTATTTCCAAACCCCTTTCGGAGTTCAGCAAGTGCTTCTTGTCTTGCTTGATCTCTTATTTTTTTATCGTGCTCGGCCTGTTTATCAGCCAACGCTTGTTTCTCAGTAGAGCCTAAAGTTAACCCCTTAACCTTGTCAATGGCGCGCCATTTTTCCTGTTCTGTTAATTCACCATTATGCTGAATGTTAAAGAGTTTTTGACGTTCATCTTGAAATTGACCTTGTGAGAAGTCGTTAGCGTCTTTCTTT
>NZ_RHNQ01000060.1 GCF_003946275.1 Loigolactobacillus backii | reverse complement strand
GAACAATTAGAGAATATCACACAGCATCCAAACAGCGAAGCTGGTCAATACTTGAATACATTTTTAATAATACGAGGAGACGACTTTATGAAACAATCGAAAATGTTCATTCCAACCTTAAAAGAAACTCCAAACGATGCAGAATCTAAAAGCCACCAGATGATGTTGCGGGCGGGTTATATTCGGCAGGTTTCGGCTGGTATTTACAGTTATTTACCTTTGGCTTATAAGGTCATTCAAAAAATCAACCGGATTATTGAAGAAGAAATGGACAAAATCGATGCCGTTGAAATGCTAATGCCAGAAGTGATTCCGGCAGAATTATGGCGCGAATCTGGCCGATATGATACTTATGGCCCTGAATTATTTAAATTTAAGGACCGGCATGATCGTGATTTTATTTTGGGACCAACGCACGAGGAGACTTTTACCGACCTTGTTCGGGATAATTTAAATTCTTATAAAAAATTGCCTCAAGTTTTATACCAAATTCAACCAAAATATCGTGATGAAAAGCGCCCACGTTCCGGCCTTTTACGGGGCCGTGAGTTTATTATGAAGGACGCTTACTCATTTACGGCTAATTTGGCCGATTTAGATGTCGTTTTTCGCAATATGGCGAAGGCCTACAAGACTATTTTTGAACGCTGTGGTTTAAAATTCCGTTCGATCATTGGTGATGCAGGTGCGATGGGTGGTAAGGATTCTTTAGAGTTTTCGGCAATGGCTGATATTGGGGAAGACACGATCGTTTATTCTGATGCAAGTGAGTACGCCGCTAATTTGGATATGGCCACAAGTTTAAATTTGGGTAAAAAGTCCCATGAGGATTTACAGGCTTTAGAAAAAATTGCAACACCTGGTGCTAAAACAATTGATGAAGTAGCTGAACTTCTGAAGTTAGACACTAAACAGGCGGTAAAGAGTATGCTATTTATGGCCGATGGTGGGCCGGTTATGGTTTTGGTTCAAGGTAATTACGAAATTAATCCCATTAAATTAAAAAACTATCTTGGCGCTGCTTCCTTGGAATTAGCGAGTGATGCCGATGCAGTCCGAGTTTTGGGTTCCAACTTTGGCTCTTTGGGTCCAGTTGGGTTGCCACCAGAAGTTCGTTTATTGGCTGACAATAGTGTTGAAAATCTTGTGAATGTTGTTGTTGGTGCCAATGAAGAGGGGCAACATTACCGTAATGCCAATTTAACTCGTGATTTTACACCAGAGGCATTTGCTGATTTACGTTTTGTTACTGAAGGTGAAATGTCTCCTGATGGTGCAGGCGTTTTAAAGTTTACCAAAGGAATTGAAATTGGGCATGTCTTTAAGCTGGGTACGCGTTATACTGAAGCCATGAACGCTAATTTTCTTGATGAGAATGGTCGAAGTAAACCAATTATCATGGGCTCCTACGGGATTGGCGTGAGTCGATTACTCACGGCGGTTGCAGAGCAGCGAGCTGATGATCGAGGTTTAGTTTGGCCACGGACGATTGCACCATTTGATATTCACGTTGTTCCAGTTAACGCAAAAAACGATGAACAAATGGCTTTGGCCAAGGAGGCCGAACAGTTGTTAGAGGCTGCCAATTACAGTGTTTTACTAGATGACCGAAAAGAACGGGCCGGGGTTAAGTTTGCTGATGCGGATTTAATTGGCTTGCCAGTAAGAATTACCATTGGTAAGAAGGCCAGCGAGGGCATCGTTGAAGTTAAAATTCGAGAAACTAGTGAAACAATCGAAGTCCAGAAGTCTGAATTGGTGGATACAATCAGTATTTTATTGAAACAAGTGGAAGACTAATTAAGAAAGTGTGACGCAAATTTTTTGGCCAGTGTGATTTTTTGCTAACAACTGCCAAATATTTTTTTGCGTCACTTTTTAGTAACTGTGCGTGCTTTACAAGAAAGGATGGCCATAGTGAGTTTAAGCGAAAGTGAGTTGTTCAGTAAATTACTTGAACAGATTAAGCTTGATTTACCAGATGAGCAAAGTCAGTATTTTGAACAGGCTAAAGTCAAAAAAGTAGTTGTCCATCAGCAATCCAAGGTTTGGCAATTTTATTTTGAATTTGCCGATATTTTACCATTTGGCCTATTTACTAAGTTAGGGCAACATTTACAACAGGCATTTGCGGATATTGCGCGAGTAAAATTCTCTATTAGTAGTCGCGAGGCTCAAGTCGACAATCAAAAGCTTGCCGATTACTGGCGTTATGCTGTAAAAACCAGTGGCATTACTTCGCCCTTCATTCAAGATTTATGTGAAAAAGGCCAACCATATTTGAATGACCGGCGGGTCCTGTTATTAGCCGATAACGAAATTATCAAAAACTTTTTAGTGACCCAAGCCTTAGAACCAATTGAGACGGCCTACCAAACAGTGGGATTTCCTAAACTGGCGATTCACCCGATGATTGATGAATCGGCATCGCAACAAAAAATTGATGAGTTTAAGGCGCAAAAGGCCAAACAGGATGCGGCCTTGGCCAAGCAGGCGGCTGTTAGTTTGCAAAAGGCTGCGGCCCAAAAAGAGAAAAAATCAGCAGAAGCAGTTTCTGGACCAATTTTAATGGGTCGGCAGATTAATACTAAAGAAGAAGTTCGCCGAATGATTGATTTGACTGAAGAAGAGAATTCAGTTGTGATTGAAGGTTACGTTTTTGACGTTGAAGTTCGTGTTTTACGATCGAAACGACAGTTGCTTATTTTTAAAATGACCGATTACACTTCTTCTTTTACTGTTAAAAAGTTTTCCCGGACTGATGAAGATGAACAATTATTTGCAGCCATGAAGCCTGGTATCTGGGTCAAAGTAAAGGGCAGTATTCAGGAAGATAACTTCATGCGTGATTTGGTTCTAAACGGGCGTGATATTCAACAAATTAAACACCAAGAGCGGTTGGATCAGGCTCCTGAGGGTGAGAAACGGGTTGAGTTACACTTGCACACTAACATGAGCCAAATGGATGCGACGAACAATATTAGTGAGTATGTTGCCCAGGCGGCCAAGTGGGGCCAAACAGCAGTGGCGGTTACGGATCATGACGCCGTTCAGGCTTTTCCCGAAGCACACACAGCAGGACTGAAAAATAACGTTAAGATTCTTTACGGTGTTGAGGCTAACCTTGTTGATGATGGGGTTCCGATTGCTTATAACCTAAGTCATGCGCCGCTAAAGGATACTGAATATGTGGTCTTTGATACAGAAACAACGGGTTTATCGGCAGTTTACGATTCAATTATTGAACTTGCCGCTGTTAAAATGAAAAACGGTGAAGTAATTGATGAATTTGAAGCGTTTATTGATCCAGGTCACCCATTATCGGAAACAACCATTAATTTGACAAGTATCACTGATGATATGGTTCGAGGAACTAATACTGAACAGGAAGCCTTCACAAAATTTCAGGCCTTTTATCAAGGCACCGTTTTAGTGGGCCATAACGTTACGTTTGATATTGGCTTTTTGAATGCAGGTTATGCGCGTCATGATATGGGCGAGGTGGAGGTTCCAATTGTCGATACGTTGGAACTTGCCCGTTTGCTCCATCCAGAATTTAAAAATCATAAATTAGATTCATTGGCAAAACGTTTTAAAGTTAACTTGGAGCACCATCACCGGGCCAATGCGGATGCCGAATCTACCGGGCACTTGTTATTTATTTTCTTAAAAGATGCAGAAAAACGTTACAACATGCAATATATTGATGATCTAAATTCGCATTTAGGTGAAAATGATGCCTATAAACAGGCTCGGCCGTTTCACGCCGTCTTAATGGCCAAAACGCAGGCCGGTTTAAAGAATTTGTTTAAGCTGGTCTCATTATCAATGATTAGTTACTTTTACCGAATTCCGCGCTTACCACGTAGTGTGGTAGAAAAGTACCGGGAGGGCATTATGATTGGCTCTGCCTGTTCTAGCGGTGAGGTTTTTACAACAATGATGCAAAAAGGCTATAACGAAGCGCGTAAAAAGGCCAAGTTCTACGACTATTTAGAGATTATGCCAAAGGCAGTCTACGCACCACTGTTGGAGCGGCAACTAATTAACAATAATGGTGACTTAGAAGAAATTATCCAAAATATTGTTAAAATTGGCGCGGAACTGGGTAAACCAGTTGTTGCAACCGGAGATGTACATTATCTGGATCCTGTAGATAAAATTTACCGTAAAATTTTAATTAATTCCCAAGGTGGTGCCAATCCACTGAACCGAATTAATTTACCCGATGTTCATTTTCGGACGACAGATGAGATGCTGAAATCATTTCATTTCTTAGGGGAAGCAACCGCCAAAGAAGTGGTCGTTACTAATCCACAAAAGATTGCGGCAGAAGTTGAAGTTATGTCGCCAGTTAAAGATAAATTGTACACACCTAAAATGCCTGGCGCCGAAGATGACATTAAGACCATGACCTACACAACGGCCCATGAACTATATGGTGAAAAGTTGCCTGAAATTGTTGAAGAGCGAATTTCTAAAGAACTGAAAAGTATTATTGGTAATGGTTTTGCGGTACATTATTTAATCGCTCAGAAATTAGTGCATAAAAGTAATAAGGATGGTTATTTGGTTGGTTCACGTGGATCAGTTGGTTCAAGTTTAGTAGCCTATCTGGCCGGAATTACGGAAATCAACGCTTTACCACCACATTATCGTTGTAATAAGTGCCATTACACTAAGTTTTTCACTAAGGGTGAATACGGTTCTGGTTATGATTTACCTGACCAAAAATGTCCTGACTGTGGGAGTGACTTAGAAAAAGACGGTCATGATATTCCTTTTGAAACTTTTCTAGGCTTTCACGGTGATAAAGTGCCGGATATCGATCTAAATTTCTCTGGTGACTATCAGCCAATTGCCCATAATTATATGAAGGTTCTTTTTGGTGAAAATAACGTTTACCGTGCTGGTACGATTGGCACGGTGGCAGACAAGACTGGTTATGGCTACGTTAAGGCCTACGAGCGTGATACTGGGCAAACGTATCGTGGCGCAGAAATTGATCGCTTAGCGAAGGGTACAACGGGAGTTAAACGAACAACAGGGCAACATCCGGCTGGTATTTTGATTGTGCCGGATTACATGGATATTTACGACTTTACACCCATTCAATATCCGGCCGATGATCAGAGCGCGCCTTGGAAAACGAGTCACTTTGATTTCCATTCGATTCACGATAATATTTTGAAGATGGATATTTTAGGGCATGATGATCCGACAATGATTCGTAAGTTACAGGATCTGTCGGGAATTGAGCCGAAATCAATTCCACCAGTTGACCCCAAGGTAATGTCCTTGTTTTCAGGTACCGACGCCTTAGATGTTACGCCGGAGCAAATTGGTTCAAAAACTGGGACGCTAGGAATTCCGGAATTTGGAACTCGCTTTGTTCGTGGCATGTTAGAAGAAACTCACCCAACAACCTTCTCTGAATTACTCCAAATCTCTGGCTTATCACACGGGACGGATGTTTGGTTGGGTAACGCTGAAGAACTAATTCAAAAGAACGTTGTCACTTTAAAGGATGTTATTGGTTGTCGGGATAATATTATGCTTGATTTGATTCATTACGGAATGGATGCTTCGATGGCCTTCCAAATAATGGAGCACGTTCGTAAAGGCCGCGGGATTCCCGATGAGTGGCAAAAGGCCATGCGCGAAAATGAAAATGTGCCCAATTGGTACATTGATTCCTGTTTGAAGATTAAATACATGTTTCCTAAGGCGCACGCGGCTGCTTATATTTTAATGGCATTACGAGTTGCCTACTTTAAAGTTTATTATCCAATTCTTTATTACGCGGCCTACTTTACAGTTCGGGCCGAGGATTTTGATTTGGTTGCCATGGCCCACGGAAAAGATGCAGTTAAAGCGGCCATGAAAGAAATCACGGATAAGGGCATGGATGCTTCAGCAAAAGAAAAGAATCTCTTAACTGTTTTAGAGTTGGCTAACGAAATGCTTGAGCGTGGTTTTAAATTTGAAATGGTTAGTGTTGAGCGCTCAGACGCGGCAGAATTTGTTATTGAAGATGATGGCAAAACACTTCTGGCACCATTTAGGGCAGTTCCAAGTCTAGGGATGAACGTTGCTAAACAAATTGTTTCTGCCCGGGAAGAAAAACCGTTTTTGTCTAAAGAAGACTTAAGTAAACGCGGCAAAGTGTCTAAGACGTTAATTGATTATTTGACTGAGAATCATGTTCTTGATGGGATGCCAGATGAAAACCAGTTATCCTTGTTTGATATGATGTAGTTAAGGTAAGGAAAGTTGCGCTAGCACAGGTTCTATGGTATTATATAAACAGTATTTTGATACCTTAGTTGGAGTGAGCAGCGATGCTCGCTCTTTTTATTGGTTAAATTCTAGACACACTTTAATCATGTAAAAAGTAACCGAATTTTTAAAGGAGGCGTCAGTGTGAGTAGCGTCATAGAAACAGTTCAGGATGTTGTAACGCCGATTGTGAGTGATCTTCATGTTGAATTGGTTGACATTGAATTTGTGAAGGAAGGAAAAAGCTGGTATTTACGCGTCTATATTGATAAACCAGGTGGCATTGATATCGAAGAGTGCGCGCTTGTAAGCGAAAAGGTTAGCGAACAGCTTGATGCCATGGATCCTGATCCCATTCCACAGGCTTATTTTCTTGAAGTTTCATCGCCTGGCGCAGAACGTCCTTTGAAAAAAGAGGCCGATTATCAAAGAGCAATTGGGGACTACATTCATATTTCCTTATACCAACCGGTTGCTGGTGCTAAAATTTATGAAGGTACCTTGAAATCAGTTTCAGCGGATGAGTTAACATTGGACATAAAAATTAAAACACGACATAAAGAAATGACTTTTGATCGTAAAAAAATTGCGCAAGCCAGATTGGCGATTGAATTTTAAGTTGAAGGGACCGAACAAAAATGAGCAAGGAAATGCTGAGTGCCCTAAATGCACTGGAAACGGAAAAAGGCGTCAAAAAAGAAGTTGTGATCGAGGCACTAGAAGCTGCCTTAGTATCAGCTTATAAACGTAACTACGGTCAAGCACAAAATGTAGAGGTTGAGTTTGATCAAGCTAAGGGTGATATTCACGTTTACGCTGTTAAAGAAGTTACTGATGAAGTGTTTGATTCTCGCCTCGAAGTAAGTCTCAAGGACGCCTTAGTCATTAATGATGCTTATGAGGTTGGCGATGACATTCGTTTCGAGGTAACTCCGAAAGACTTTGGTCGAATTGCGGCCCAAACGGCCAAGCAAGTTATCTTACAACGTGTTCGTGAAGCCGAACGTAATATCATTTATGACCAGTACATTAAGTACGAAAATGAGATTATGCAAGGTGTCGTTGAGCGCCGGGATAGTCGCTATATTTACGTTAGTTTAGGTAAAATTGAGGCCATTTTGGCCAAAAATGATCAAATGCCGAACGAACATTATGAGCCCCATGATCGGATTAAAGTTTACGTAACTAAGGTTGAAAATACACCAAAGGGACCGCAAGTATACGTTAGTCGGACACACCCTGACTTAGTTAAACGATTATTTGAACAAGAAGTTCCGGAGATTTATGATGGAACAGTAGAGATTGTTTCAATTTCTCGTGAGGCCGGCGATCGAACTAAGATGGCGGTTCGTAGTAATGATGAAAACGTTGATCCAGTTGGGACTTGTGTCGGTCCCCGGGGCCAGCGTGTTCAAGCAATTGTTAACGAACTTTCCGGTGAAAATATGGATATCATTGAATGGATGGATGATCCGGCGGCTTACATTGCCAATGCTCTAAATCCAGCCCAAGTGGTCGATGTGACTTTTGATCCAGAAAATGAAAAGGCCGTGACCGTTATTGTACCTGATTATCAATTATCATTGGCCATTGGAAAACGTGGTCAAAATGCGCGACTTGCTGCTAAGTTGACGGGTTACAAGATTGATATCAAATCTGAAACTGAGGCTGATGAACCAGAAGAAGCAGAAGAAGAAAAACGGCCAGAAACGTCAGCAACAGAAGTAAATGATACGCCAGTTGACGACGGTGACACCGACCAAACTAATCAGGAAGACTAATGGGGGTGACACACATGAAACAACGAAAAATTCCCATGCGCAAAGATGTTGTCAGCAACGAAATGAAACCTAAAAAAGAAATGGTTCGGATCGTTCGTGATAAAGAAGGTGCTGTCACTATTGATTCAACTGGTAAAAAATCCGGCCGCGGCGCGTACATTTCGCTTGAACCGGTAGCAGTTGAAGAAGCAGGCAGCAAGCATATTTTAGATAAGGCCTTAAATGTTGCGGTAACTGATGATTTTTATGCAGAATTATTAGCCTACGTTAAGCATCAAAAGGCACGCCAAGAACTTTTTGGCACTAAAGATGCTAAGTAATCAAAAAGCGTTGAATTTGCTGGGACTTAGTTTGCGAGCCGGGCAATTGGTGATGGGTGAGGGCCTCGTGATCAAGGCAATTCAACAGGAAAAGGCCAAATTGGTTTTGGTTGCAACTGACGCAAGTCAAGCAACTCAAGCTAAATTTGCTGCAAAGGGTGACACTTACAGTGTGCCCGTTTTAAACGCCTTCACCAAAGAAGCAATGAGTCAAGCATTAGGCCGACCACGAACAATCATCGCAGTGGTTGATCAAGGCTTTGCTAAGCGACTGATTGCGCTACTGAATACGCAAGGAGCGTGAAGATATGGCTAAAAAACGTATCTATGAACTAGCAAAAGAATTAAATGTCGAATCTAAAGTGATCTTGGACCATGCAAAAAAGACCGGAATTTCGGTCAAAAATCATATGTCCACTGTTGACGATAGTCAAGAAAAGACTTTACGGGCAACTTTTGGACCGAAAAAGGAGGAGAAAAAGCCAAACACACAAACTAAAAGTGTAGTAACTAAAAAGCCAGTTCAACCGGCTAATCACGAACACCATTCGGCCAGCAAGCCGGTAGTTCGCAACACACAAAGTACGCAAAATCATCAAAGTAATCAAGGTCATACGAGTAGTCAAGCGCACCATTCAACTACTCAGTCGCAGAATAATAATGATCATCGTCAGGGCCAACGGTTTAATAATAACCGTGGTAACCAGCAGAATAATAATCATGGTCAATCAAATAATAATCACCAACATAATAATAACCATGCACGAATTAACGCCAACCAAAACGTTAACACACAGGCTAAATCACCTAACCGTGCACCAATAAATGCTGCGAATCCACAAAACGTGACCAGTGGCCACACAACTCGGATTAATAACAGTAATCGCACCGGAGTTACTGGTGGTAATGGTAATAGTCGCAATAATAATCGTTTTGGCGGAACGCAGAACCGTTTCGGGGGTAACAATAATCGGGGTGGCAATCGTTTTGGCGGTAATAATCGTGGTCGCTTTAATAAAAAGAAGGGCCGGCGCTTTAATCGTTCAAGCAAGCCCCAGGCACCAGCTACTCAGCGTAAGGATCGTGCGTTGCCAGAAGTATTGCAATATACTGAAGGTATGAACGTTCAGGACATTGCTAAATTAATTCATCGCGAACCGGCCGAAATCATTAAGAAGTTATTTATGATGGGAACAATGGTTAACCAAAATCAATCTTTGGACAAGGACACGATCGAAATTCTTGCCGCTGATTATGGGATTAAGGCCGAAGAAAAAGTTACCGTTGATATTTCTGATTTAGATAAATTCTTTGAAGATGGTCAAACGAATACTGAACACCTTGAAAATCGGCCACCAGTTGTTACCATCATGGGTCACGTTGATCATGGTAAAACAACATTACTTGATAAACTTCGTCACACTAATGTCACTGAGGGCGAAGCAGGCGGAATTACGCAGGCAATTGGTGCCTACCAAGTAAAATCAAATAATCGTTTAATTACTTTCTTGGATACACCAGGACACGCTGCCTTTACGGATATGCGTGCTCGAGGTGCAGATATCACCGATATTATTGTGCTGGTTGTTGCCGCCGATGATGGGGTAATGCCACAGACGATTGAGGCCATTAATCATGCTAAGGCCGCCCACGCACCGATTATCGTTGCGGTTAACAAGATTGATAAACCTAACGCTAATCCTGATAATGTGATGAAGCAATTAACCGAATACGGTTTAATTCCTGAAGACTGGGGTGGCGATACCATTTTTGTACCTATTTCCGCAAAATTTGGTAAAAACCTTGACCAATTACTCGAAATGATTTTGCTTGAAGCCGATATGCTTGAATTAAAGGCTAATCCAGAACAAAAAGCAGCCGGAACTGTAATTGAGGCTCGTTTAGATAAGGGTAAAGGTGCGGTTGCTTCGTTACTTGTTCAACAAGGAACTTTGCACATTGGTGATCCAATTGTGGTTGGGAATACCTTTGGGCGTGTTCGGATCATGACCAGTGATCAAGGCCGCCGAGTTAAGGAAGCAACACCTTCAACCCCTGTTGAAATTACTGGTTTAAGTGACGTTCCAGAATCTGCCGATAAGTTTGTTGTTTTTGCAGATGAGAAAACAGCGCGTGCTGCTGGTGAGGAACGGGCTAAACGTGCTGTATTAGAACAACGTAATCATACTAAACACGTTACCTTGGATAATTTGTTTGAAACCATGCAAGAGGGTCAACTTAAAGAGGTTGACGTCATTATTAAGGCGGACGTACAAGGTTCAGTTGAGGCTTTAGCCAACAGTTTGCAAAAGATTGAGGTTGAAGGCGTTCGGGTTAATATTATCCACGAGGCCGTTGGTGCAATCAATGAAAGTGATGTTACTCTGGCCGCAGCAAGTAATGCGGTTATTATTGGCTTTAACGTTCGACCAACTGCACGAGCAAAGGAACAGGCAGATTCAGAAGACGTTGATGTTCGTTTGCATAACGTTATCTATCAAGCAATTGATGAAGTTGAAACTGCAATGAAAGGCTTACTCGAACCAACCTATAAAGAAAAGGTTATTGGGCAGCTTGAAGTTCGTGAAATCTACAAGGTTTCTAAAGTTGGGACTATCGCTGGTTTTTACGTCACAAGTGGCTTAGTTCAACGAGATTCAGGTGTTCGCTTAATTCGTGATGGTATTGTCGTTTATGATGGTAAAATTGCTAGTTTGAAGCATTTGAAGGACGACGTAAAAGAAGTTCGTCAGGGCTTTGAAGGTGGTTTGATGATTGAAAATTACAATGATGTCAAGATTGGTGACACAATTGAAGTTTATATCATGGAAGAAGTTCCGGTTAAGTAGTAGACCTTGGAGGTGAACTAATGGCACATTATCGGATTGGTCGTGTTTCACAGGAAATCCAAAAGGAAACAACGGATATTTTGATGAAACGAGTACGTGATCCACGTGTACAAGGCGTCACAATTACTGGTGTTAATGTAACTGGTGATTTACAACAGGCCACTATTTATTACAGTATTCTTTCTGATACTGCACATGATGGTGAAAAGGCACAACAGGGCTTAGAAAAGGCAAGCGGTCTAATTCGTAAGGAATTAGGGCAGCGAATTCGCTTATATAAGATTCCTGAACTAACCTTTGAACGTGATGAATCAGTTCAATACGGCAATCGAATTGATCAATTAATTGATCAATTACACCGATAAGAACGTGGATAACCTATGAGAGAGTGGGAGAAAGACGCTTACGATTGAATTTTGTGGTTTCGTACAAGCGTTTTTCCACACTCTTTTTTGTTTGCCAAAATGATAGCGGCTTCTTTTGTGACTTGGCCGCTTTTTTGCTATAATAAATACGTCTAATTAAAAGTAAGTGTAAGTTAAATAAAATTAAGCGGGGGATGTCAAATGGATGGTATTTTACCATTATATAAGCCTAGAGGAATGACAAGTCGGCAATGTGATTCAAAAGTTCGTCATATTTTAAAAACGCGTAAAGTGGGTCATGGGGGCACATTGGATCCTAACGTTGATGGTGTGTTACCAATTTGTATTGGCAAAGCAACTAAGGTCGTTGATTATTTGGTTGGGAGTGGTAAAGTTTATCAAGGTGAGGTTACCTTGGGTTTTGCGACGACAACTGAGGATCTGGATGGTGAGGTTATTGCCACGAAGGCAGTTGCGGCAGCACCCAGTAATGAAGTAATTGATCAAACCTTGCACCAATTTACTGGTACTATCACTCAAACCCCACCAATGTATTCGGCAATTAAAGTTAATGGTCGGCGACTTTATGATTACGCACGGGCAGGAGAAACCGTTGAACGACCTAAACGGCAGGTCACCATCACGGATTTTAAACGTTTAAATGAACCGCAATATGATGAACAAGCTAAAACGGTCAAGTTTAAATTTGAGGTTAGTTGTTCAAAGGGGACCTATGTCCGAACCTTAGCCGTTGATGTTGGGGTTAAGCTGGGTTATCCAGCGGTAATGTCCGCTTTAACGAGAACATACAGCGGTGGTTTTGCACTCGCTGATACTATCAGTTTAGAAGCACTGACCGACTTAGTGGAAAAACAACAATCGTTAACGGCTTTACGACCGTTGGATTATGCTTTGCGTCACTATCCCGCCGTAGATTTAACAATCGAGCAGTGGCACCAAGTTCAAAACGGCGCCTTTTTACCTGCAGAAATTTTCAGTATGGTTGCCGACGAAGCGTCGGTTGCCGTTCGTTTTGAAGGATCAATTAAGGCGTTGTACCACCAGTCACAGTACCCAAATTTATATAAACCAGAAAAGATGTTTTCAGTTGAAAACTGATCTTTGAATTAAAGGAGTAATTGATATGGACGTCGTTCGAATTCACCACCCGTACTCAGTTAAACAAATTAAACCAGAACCGGTTGTCTTGACCTTAGGCTTTTTTGATGGCGTACACCGTGGGCATCAAGCGGTTATTGGGCGTGCCCGGGAGGAAGCAAGGAAACGTCATTTACGTTTGGCCGTAATGACGTTTAACCAACATCCATCACTAGTCTTTCATCAATTGGATCGTCGTTCGGCAACTTATCTAACCACGATTCCAGAAAAGATAGATCGGATGGCAGAGTTAGGGGTGGATCTTCTTTACATTGTTGATTTTACTTCGGCTTTTGCTAACTTAGCGCCGGAAAAATTTGTTAAACAGTACATTGTGGATTTACATGCCCAAGTAGCGGTAGCAGGGTTCGATTATACTTTTGGTCCACAACGTGCGGGAATGGCCGATTTACCACAATTTGCAAAGGGACGTTTTGACGTTATTCAGGTCGGTCAATTGAATCAAAATGCAGAAAAAGTCAGTTCAACAAGAATTCGGCAAGCAATTGATGTTGGTGATATCGATGAAGCGGCTAGTTTATTAGGTTATCCTTACCATTTACTTGGCACTGTGGTCCATGGTGAAGCACGCGGGCGGACGATTGGTTTTCCAACGGTTAATATTCGACCTGAACCTTATTCACGGGTGCCAGGAATTGGAATTTATGCAGTTCAAATTAAAATTTGTGACGTTTGGTATTTAGGAATGGCCTCGATTGGCCGTAATATTACTTTTGGTGATGATCGTGACGTTACAATTGAAATCTACATCCTTAATTTTGGCAAAATGGTTTACGGCGAACCAGTTGAAATTGTTTGGTACAGTCGTTTACGTGGTGAAGTTAAGTTTGATAGTGCTGCCGGTTTGATTGACCAGCTTAAACTTGATGAAGTGGCAACCCGCGATTACTTTACGCAATATAGGGGGGAGCTACTTTCATGACCGGGGCTTACTTACATATTCCCTTCTGTGAGCATATTTGTTACTATTGTGATTTTAATAAAGTCTTCTTAGAAGGACAGCCAGTTGATGAATATATTGATCGCTTGATTACGGAGATGCGGCTGGTAATGGCAGCACATCCTGAAGAAGAAATTAAAACAATTTACGTTGGTGGAGGAACGCCGACTACATTAACACCAAAACAGTTGGCCCATTTATTGGCGGGAATTCGTCGTTACTTACCTTTTGAAGAAGGAGAATTTACGTTTGAGGCCAATCCCAATGATTTACTCACAACTGATAAATTGCAGGTGTTGCGTGATTACGGGGTTAATCGCTTGAGCATTGGCGTTCAGTCTTTTAATGACGAAATTTTGAAAAAGATCGGCCGAATTCATACTAGCGCCAATGTTTATACAGCCATTAAAAATGCTCGTAAAGTTGGTTTTGATAACATCAGTATTGATTTAATCTTTCGTTTGCCAGGGCAGAGCATTGCTGATTTTACGGATAGTTTAGACCGGGCAATTGCTTTAGATTTGCCGCATTACGCAACGTATTCATTAATTCTCGAACGTAAAACTGTTTTTTATAATATGATGCGTCAAGGAAAGCTGTTCTTGCCAACGCAGGATATTGAGGCTGATATGTATGAACTGGCCATTGAAAAATTTGCTCAGGCAGGTCGTGCGCAGTATGAGATTAGTAATTTCGCGTTACCAGGTATGGAATCCCAGCATAATTTAATTTATTGGCGCAATGAAAAATATTTTGGTTTTGGTGCTGGTGCCCACGGTTATTTAGGAAAGGATCGTTACCAAAATTTTGGTCCGATTCAACAGTATTTACAGCCTTTACGGGCCAACAAATTACCCGTTTTTGAGCATCGTGTTTTATCTTTATCTGAACAAATTGAAGAGGAAATGTTCCTTGGTTTGCGTAAGAGGGAAGGTGTTTCCCAAACGCGTTTTGAAGAGAAATTTCATTTGCCGATTGCGGCTGTTTACGGCCAAACCGTTAATAACTTGATTAAGCGTGGTTTAATGAAGCAACAAGGCGATCGTTTAAGTTTAACGAAGCGAGGTGAATTCTTGGGTAACGATGTTTTCCAAGAATTCTTAATTGATGAGGCAATTTAAAATAAGACGACTTAAAAATAATCTAATGAACTAGATTATTTCGAGGTTGTTTTTATTTTGCCTTAAATTAAGACGTTACCAAGCAATAAAGTCAAATTTTGACGAAGTTTATACTTAGAGACATAAATTTAATTATTAGTGCGCACTGGAAGATTTATTTTGAATGATGGCTATTAAATAATTCGTAAGCAGTAAATAATCGACCGTTTAAAAAAGGCAAACCGGCTTCTCGAAATTGAGAAATCGGTTTGTCTTTTACAT
>NZ_RHNQ01000006.1 GCF_003946275.1 Loigolactobacillus backii | reverse complement strand
AGCTAAATGGTTAAATTAATTAAAATATGCCCTGTGATACCAAGGGATCAGTCTGTCTTCATACTTTCAAGTTTCAGTAAAGAATTTAATACAACTAAGAAAATTCGTGAAATACTAACTAGCTGGGGAATTCGATTATTGCCAACAAATTTAAAAACAGGTGTTTTCGCCGAAATAGGCCAAAATGATGGTCCAATACTTGGGTTACGAGCGGATATTGATGCATTGCCGATTGATGAGGCGGCAAATGTTACATTTCGTTCAAAAAATCCAGGAGTCATGCATGCGTGTGGTCATGATACACACATTGTTTCTTTACTAGGTGGGGCATATTTATTAAAGCAGCAGGAGCAAGTGTTGCCTGGAAGAGTGAGATTAATTTTTCAATTGGCCGAAGAGGCAGATGAAGGTGCACTTCAGGTGATTCATGATGGAAAAATTAAGGATTTGGCCGCCATTATTGGCTTTCATAACACACCTAATCAGCCCGTTGGCCAAATTGGCTTTAGAGCAGGAATCACTAGTGGAGCAATTGATAAATTTAAGGTTACATTGACTGGTATTGGTACACATGCTTCTGCACCACAAAATGGTCAGGATCCAATTGTTGCATTAGGTGCCGAGATTGGCGCCTTACAAACCGTTATAAGCCGTCAGATTGATCCCCTACAAGGTGGGGTGCTGAGCATAACACATGTAGCGGCGGGAAATACGTGGAATATTATTCCCGAGACGGCCTTTTTTGAAGGAACAGTCCGAACGACTGATAAAAAGATTCGTCAAACCATCAAGACGCATTTTTTTGATATTGTCAATAATACGGCGAAGGCCTACGGAACGACGGCCACAATCACTTGGTATACTGGTGATCCGTCTGTTGATAATGATAAAGAGTTAACACAGATCATGATTGACGAAAGCAGTCAGTTTACGACAACGTATGATTTACAACCACGATTAGGAAGTGACGATTTTTCTTGTTATCAAACTTATATTCCAGGCGTATACGCAAATATAGGGAACGGCGGTACTGTCAGTAATCACAATTCACGGTTTACGGCCGCCGATGAAACGGTTATTTATGGTACTAAGTTTTTTGAACGTAATGCGATTAGATTACTCAAAGAGTTATCAACCAATTAATATTGCAACGCCACTGTTGTTAATATCAATTTATTAGACTTTAAAGGAGGAATCATTAGTGTCTGAACAAGATTACGATACATTGAGAATTCATGCGGGTTATCGGCCTAAAGAACATTTATATGCATCTTCCGTACCAATCTACGAGACGGCGGCATTTGGTTTAGGTGATGCTCAAACCGCGGAAGAAATTGCAGCGGGGGTTAAAAAGGATCGTTATAGCTATTCTCGAGTGGGCAATCCAACCGTCAAAGTCCTTGAAGATAGAATAGCAGCTTTAGAAGGTGGAATTGGTGCAGTTGCAGTTAGTTCCGGGATGGCCGCTATTTCATACGCAATCCTGAACGTTGCTGAAGGAGGTGGCCGTATCATCGCGCCAATCAATATATATGGCGCTAGTCTTGATGAATTTAGAACTCTTTTACCTAAATTTAATATTAATTTTGATTTTTATGATGAAGTTAACGATTTAAAGCGGGTCAAACAATTGATTCGGCCGAATACCAAGGCAATTTATGTTGAAAGTATTGCCAACCCAAGTACGGAAATCGCTGATATTGAAGGGCTTGCTAAAATTGCACATGCTGCAGGAATTCCATTAATTGTTGATAATACATTGCCGACATCTTACTTGTTTAGACCATTTACTTTTGGTGCCGATGTTGTGGTATATTCGTCAACCAAGGGAATTAACGGACATGGAAATGCGATTTCTGGCTTAATTGTTGATCATGGGCAATTTGATTGGACAAATGGGCATTTTCCTCAGTTTACGGAAGATGAGTTCATTTTAACCGGCGAGTCGCAAGATACCAGTACTAGTTTTTCAACTAAATTTGGAGCAAATGCATTTATTGCGCGGATCAAAATGAAATATGCGCGCTTATTTGGTGGCACTTTAGGCCCTTTTGATGCGTATTTAGCCTTATTGGGTTTGGAAACAATCTCAGAAAGGTTAACAAAGGAAGTGCATAACGCTACAGCTATTGCACAATATTTACAGACTAATTCACATATTGAGCAAGTTTATTATTCTGGAATTGATAAAGCTGATCCATTATTAGCCAAATATTTTCCTAAGGGTATCGGGGGTATTCTGTCCTTTAAAGTGGCAGGCAATGAAGAACAAACAAAAAAGATACTTGATCAAGTAAAAATCTTCAATTATTTACCGAATATAGGGGATGTCCGTTCTTTGATTGTTAACCCAACACGGGTAACACATCGAGAAATCCCCAAAAATATGTTATTAAGGCAGCATTTAACAAACGAAGTACTCCGCTTATCGATTGGTTTAGAAAATGTGGAAAATCTTATATCTGATTTAGATCAGGCAATTACGAAGGCTTTTCAATAAAGATCACAAATATTTTTTGATGGATAGTCTTGTTAGATGCTATCAAAAATAGGTTTAAAACGTTTGAAAAAATGGGTAATACTAATTTTATAAATTAGTTATTCCTGAGAAGTATAAAATAATAAATGCTTTGAAGGATTACGCTTATTTCAATGTACTCGATTTTACGTACCTGTATTTAATTTAAATTTATGTATAGAAAAGAGATCAATTCTTAAAGAAATTGATCTCCATAAATCAGGAGGCCGGGACAAAAGTCCAGGCCTCTTACTATTTTCGGGCATTACTCTAGAACGTGCGCCAAAAGTCTGGATTAGCCTACGTTACGCAGTAAATTCAAAACCGACTCTTATTCCACGCTTTTTTTCAATAATTATCTATTCGGCAACGGGTGCTATCCAGTCAAGTGCAAGTAATTGGTGAAAGTGGCGACCAACTGGGACCCAGAGCTGCGCGTGTAAAATATTTTTTAATGATTCCCAAAATAATGGGTCATCTTGTTGTTTTTCTGAAGTATTAATTGTGATTAATTCGCCAAGTTCGTCTTGGGCAATAACTTTAGGGTAGGCCACTTTAACAATTTTTGCAGCGATAATATTTTTAATTGTTTTTCCATCATCTAAGAGCATTAAAATCATCCTTTTCTTGTGTTCAATGCGGGTGCTTTCTTGATTAGAACAACTTCAGTTTATCGATTAGAGATGATGAAAACCGGACAAAGCTATGATAAATGTGTGACGGATTGCTTAGGAATTATTTAAGTAGTCAAAGAAAAGCTTAAGTAGAAACGTATTAGCGTGTTCCAAAACCAGCGCGGGTGTGCTTGAAACCGCTTTTGCCAATAACGGCAACTGCGAAATAGAATCTAAGGTCTTTTTAAATATTTTCTAGCAATTAATTCGTAACTAAATACTTGGTTAAAAAATGGGCAACGTGGTTCTGATAACGAACAGGGTCTAGCCAGAAGCTTTCAACGTGAGAGGCACCCTTTACAATCCACAATTCGCGTGGGCCCTGAGTTGCGTCATAGTTACGAAAAGCCATGCTATGGGGAACATAAACGTCCTTATCACCATGAATAAATAAAATCGGCAAGTGATTTTTACTTAATTGACTAGTGGATTCAACATCGCTTAAGTAGTACCCCAGCCGGCGTTTATTGATCATGCTAACTAAAGGTACAAATGGATATTTTGGCAAGTGAAATTGTTTTCTAAGCAAATAGCTCAATTCGGCCTCAATACTTGAATAGCCACTATCGGCAATCAGAGCCTTGACTTGTGGCGGTAGCTTTTCGCCGCTCATCATTTCCACCGTTGCACCACCCATACTTGCACCGTACAAAACAATGACACTGTCAGTACCAAGTTTGACGATAATTTTATTCAACCATTCTAGATAATCAAGGCGATCTAACCAACCAAAATTGATGTAGTCACCAGCACTTTCGCCGTGGCTTCGGTCATCAGGTAGTAGGACATTGTAGCCAAGGTTGTAAAAAAGTTGGGCGTAATTCGCCATTATTTCGCCATCACCCTTGTAGCCATGTGAGATAATGACCGTCTGCTTGGATGGTTTAGGCGCCGGAATAAAATTAGCAACTAATCGATTTTCAAGATCATCAGGGTGAAGCACCCATTTTTCTTTTGGAATTTGTTTATACCAATCAACGTAATGGTAGTAGGCAGTTGCGTATTTTTGCTTATCAGCAGAAGTCTCAGGAATGTAATCAACGCGCTTAAAAGCGTAATCGAATAGTCGTAAACTAGCAGCAAGGGCGCTAGAGGCGACAACTGCCGGTGCGGCCAACTCAAGGATTGTTTTTTTCTTCATTTTTTTGGCCACCTCGTAAATTTAAAGATACAGATTGCAACAGTTATTATAAACTAATTTCCTTTCATTTGTCAGTTAACGTGCTCACGGACCGTGTGGGTGGGAAGCCCCATTCTGTCGTAAAAGAAAATTGGACAATAAAAGACCGGGATAAATTTAATTTTATCCCGGTCAATTAAATGGTAATTAAACGCCTAAAATTTCTGCGATTGCCTCTTGCATCGCATTTGGTTCTACTATTTGCTTGTGCAAAACTGGTGCGCTTCGCAGTTGTTCAATTGGTTTGGGTAGTGGCAAATTAATGAAGCTAGCCAGTGTTTCATCGGCCGGAATACCATCAACTGGTGCCGCCTTGCCGGATAGAGCTTGTAATACCGGGTTAGGAAATTTAAATGGACTAGCCGTTGAAACGACAACTGTTAAGGCTTTATCGCCAGTTGCTTCGTGATATTTACGGGCTACAGCAGAGGCAACAGCAGTATGGGGGTCAATCGTATACTGATTTTCCCGGAAGACACGATTAATTTCGTTAGTTGTCTCTAATTCGCTAGCATAATCCGCGTAAAAATCATCTAAGCTACGCCGCATATTATCGTTAACTTGATAGTTGCCAGTTTCGTTAAGTAACTGCATAAAAATTCGGGTTTGCTGATCATTTTTCCCACTAAGTTGGAAAATTAAGCGTTCAAGATTACTTGAAACAAGAATATCCATTGATGGCGAGGTTGTCACGTAGAACGGACGATTTTTGTCGTAGACGCCACTATTAAAAAAGTCAGTCAGAACATTATTTTTATTTGACGCACAAATTAATTTACCAATCGGGAGGCCAATTGCTTTGGCGTAATAAGCCGCCAAAATATTGCCAAAATTACCCGTTGGAACAGAAAAATTAACTTTATCGCCATTCTTAATGGCACCTTTTTTGAGTAACTGCGCATAGGCGAAGACGTAATAGGCAATCTGTGGAACCAAACGGCCAATATTAATCGAATTAGCCGAGGAAAACTGGAAATCTTTGGCGGCTAATTGTTTCCGAAACAAGGTATCATTAAAGATTTTTTTGACGTTAGTTTGTGCTTGATCAAAATTACCATCAATTCCCACAACGTGCGTGTTGGCACCAGTTTGCGTGACCATTTGTTGCTTTTGGATGCTGCTGACACCGTCTTTAGGGTAGAAGACAATAATTGAGGTTCCGGGAACATCGGCAAAGCCAGCCATAGCGGCCTTGCCCGTATCACCAGAAGTTGCCGTTAGAATGACAATCTCCTTATCCAGATGATTCTTCTTGGCGGCGGTAGTCATTAAATACGGCAGAATTGATAATGCCATATCCTTGAAGGCTAACGTTGGACCGTGGAAAAGTTCAAGAAAATAGCCGTCTTCAGATTTTTTTAACGGCGCAATGGCTGGTGTCGTAAATTTTTTATCGTAAGCCTTATTAATACAATCGCGTAATTCCTGTTCAGTAAAGTCAGTTAAAAAGGCGTGTAAAATTTGGTAAGCAACCTCTTGGTAAGGCGCATTGATTAATTTAGCAAAGTTAAGTTCAACTTGGGGTAGGTCAACAGGTACAAATAGGCCACCATCGGGAGCGAGTCCCTGTAAAATTGCCTGCGAGGCAGTTAATGCCTTTTCTTCAGGGCCACGAGTACTTCGATACAAGATTTCCATAGGTGATACCTTCCTTTGCATTTCTATTAATGAGAAATCAGTTAGAGTGTTTACCAAAATAATACCATATAACGTCCTTAAGTTGCGCTTATAAGTGAAAACATTAAGTAATTTTAGTAACCAATTGAAGAATGCTGTAGACGGTAAAAACTTTTTTAACCGCGTTTACACTAAGGAGACCAAGGAGATCCTAGTAAAAGTATCTTCTAATCACGATTTAGTTACTAAAATGGGCCTTAGAATTGTTATGGAGCAGTGTGAAAAATTGCTTCATACCTATTATCATTTTAGTGTAAGCGCGTCAATTAACGTTTAACAAGCAAAAAAATTAGGAAAATGTCTGCACGATTATAAAAGCATTAATAGAAGATTAATTTAATATTATAAAACGAGTTGACATTTCACATTTAGACGATTAATATAAATACCAACAACAAATAAAGTGTTTAAAGGAGGTCATCAATATGAATTATTTTTCAACTGCAAAATTGAATAAATCTAACCAAGAGATGGCCACTTTAGCACTTGCCCTACTCCTCTAACCAGGACTCTACACATCATCGTGTTGAGCCCTATTCGCGTTAGGAAGTAGGGCTCACAAGCAAAGCATTCAAGCCGAGCACCCTACTTTTTAAGTAGGGTGCTCGTTTTATTTTTCAGAGGTGCGTGTACTAGCGACAATTTACACGCTAACTAATTGCAAATAGAAAAGGAGAGCTTGAATATGAAAAAAATCCATTTTTTTGATACGACGTTACGCGATGGTGAACAGACAATTGGGGTTAACTTTAGCATTCAACAAAAGGTTGCAATCGCTAAACAATTAGAGAAGTGGGGCGTTGACGTGATTGAAGCAGGCTTTCCAATTGCTTCACCGCAAGACTTTGAAGCCGTCGCGGCCGTTTCAAAGGCTGTTGATCACACGATGATTACAGGGCTGGCTCGGTGTAAAAATGCCGACATTGATTCGTGCACCAAGGCAACTAAGGACGCCGCGATTAAACAAATTCATGTTTTTATTGCAACTAGTCCAATTCATCGCGAATCTAAATTACACATGACTAAAGAACAAGTGATTGAAAGTATTAGAGCACACGTCAGTTACGCCAAACAATTTTTTGATATTGTTCAGTTTTCACCTGAAGATGCAACTCGAACCGAACTTGATTTTTTAGCCGAGGCTTGTCAAACCGCGATTGATGCTGGAGCGACCGTTATCAATATTGCCGACACGGTTGGCTACACAAATCCAATTGAATACGGGCATCTATTTCAATACTTACAACAACATATTCAACAGTTTGATGACATTATTTTTTCTTCTCATTGTCATAATGACTTGGGGATGGCCACGGCCAATACGTTAGCTGCCATCGAGAATGGTGCGACCCGGGTCGAAGGGACGATAAATGGGATTGGTGAACACGCTGGTAATGTAGCCTTAGAACAAATTGCGGCTAATTTCTACGTCCGCAAAGACTATTATCAGTGCACCGACAACATCAATATGAAGGAAACGAAGCAAACAAGTGAAATGGTCAGTAATTTTGCTCAGATGCAAGTCGCCAATAATCAACCAGTAACAGGTGTTAATTGTTTCTCGATTGAATCGGGTATTCACCAAGATGGTTATCTGAAAAATCCGCAAACTTATGAAATTTTAACGCCAGAAACCGTGGGTATGAAAGCAACGGCATTGCCATTAGGTAAATTGTCAGGTAGTCACGCAATTATGGTGAAGTTAAATGAGATGGGTTATGACGTTAATCGGGAAGAAATGCGAACTATTTTTCCAATTTTCAAACGAATTGCTGATCAAACTAAGTTGGTTTCGGAAGATGATTTACACCGGATGATGACCGCCATTGCAAAAGATGGTGCCTGTGAAGAAACAGTTGTAAAGGAAGTGGTTTCGGCATGAGTTATGAAATTGCAATTTTGCCAGGTGATTACATTGGACCAGAAATTATGGCGGCCGGGCTAAAGGTTTTTGCGGCAGCGGCTAAGGTCACAAATTTTAATTATCACACTACCACGTACCCATTTGGCGGGGCGGCAATTGATCAGGTTGGTGAGCCACTACCGGCAGCAACTATTAGCGGTACCAAGGCGGCCGACGCAATTTTATTGGCAGCAATTGGTGGGCCTAAATGGGATCAGGCGCCTAAACGACCAGAGCAAGGATTACTAGCAATTCGCAAAGCCTTGAATTTATTTGCCAATATTCGACCAACTCACGTTAATCCAGCACTAGTTCAACGCTCACCGTTAAAGGCAGAAATTGCACAGGGGACTGATTTTGTTATTGTTCGTGAACTAACCAGCGGCATTTACTTTGGTGAACCACGCTACCAACACGCTGCTGAGGCACTTGACACAATGTATTATTCTCGTAAAGAGATTCAGCGTATTTTAAAGGCGGGTTTTGAACTGGCCAAGCAGCGGCGCCAACACGTTACAGTGGTCGATAAAGCAAATGTCCTAGCAACTAGTAAATTGTGGCGAGCGATCGCAAATGAGATGGCAACAGATTATCCCGAAATTCGGTTAGATTTTGAATATGTCGATGCCGCGGCAATGAAAATTGTGCAGCAACCCACTAATTTTGATGTGATTATTACAGAAAATTTATTTGGTGACATTTTAAGTGACGAGGCGGCAACGGTTACTGGTTCACTTGGCACAATTCCTTCCGAGAGCCGGGGTGATAGCGGCCCAAGCCTTTACGAACCAATTCACGGATCAGCGCCAGATATTGCCGGCAAAGGAATTGCTGATCCACTGTCGATGATTAACTCGATTACCATGATGCTGCGGAACTCGTTTCAGGAAACTCAGACAGCAGATTTAATTGATGCTGCGGTGACCGCAACACTGCAAGAAGGAATTCTTCCACCAGATTTAGGTGGAAAGGCAACAACGCAAGTAATGACGAAAGCAATTATTCAACATATTTAAACGAAAGCAGGTTTTTAAAATGGCACAAACAATGTACGACAAAATTTGGAATAAACACGTTATTAGTGGTAAAGCGGGTGAACCGCAATTAATCTACGTTGATCTTCACCTAGTTCATGAAGTAACGTCGCCGCAGGCTTTTGAAGGATTATGGGAAAACAACCGTAAAGTTCGGCGACCAGATCGTACATTTGCAACCATGGATCATAATGTACCAACTGAAGATATTTTTAACGTTAAAGACGTTATTTCCCGTAAACAAATGGACACTTTACGAAAAAATTGTACTGATTTTGGCGTTCGTTTGGCGGCAATTGGCGAAGAACAGCAAGTAATTATCCACGCAATTGGACCGCAGCTAGGGTTGACCCAGCCTGGTGAAGTCATTGTTTGTGGGGATTCGCACACTTCCACGCATGGTGCCTTTGGGTCGATTGCCTTTGGGATTGGAACTTCAGAAGTGGAACATGTTTTCGCAACCCAGACGATTTGGCAGGCCAAACCGAAAACAATGGGAATTCACGTTCATGGTGATTTTCAAAAGGGTGTTTACGCTAAAGATTTAGTTATGGCGTTAATTGCGCAAAATGGCGTTGATTTTGGAACGGGTTATGCGATTGAATTTTACGGTAACACGATTGAAAATATGTCGATGGATGAACGGATGACTTTATGTAATATGGTGATTGAAGGTGGTGCCAAGAGCGGGATTATTCGCCCGGATCAGACGACCTTTGATTACGTAACTGGTCGCGAATACGCACCAAAAGATATGGCCGCCGCTAAAGCATACTGGCAACAATTTTATACGGATGACGAAAGTGCTTTTGATGACCGAATGGACTTTGATGTTTCTAGTCTGGCACCTTACGTTTCTTGGGGGACTAATCCGGGGATGGCCGTTCCGATTGATCAGCCATTTCCAGAGCCAAAAGATATTAATGACCAAAAGGCTTATGACTATGAGGGCCTGAAGCCAGCGCAAAAGCCAGAAGAAATTGATATTGGTTTTGTCTTTATTGGTTCTTGTACTAACGGGCGTTTATCTGATTTAAAAATTGCCGCTAATATTTTAAAAGGGCGGCACATTAACCCAAAGATTACGGCGTTAGTTGTGCCGGCTTCTCGAGCCATTCGTGAAGAGGCCGAGCGACGGGGATACGATAAAATTTTCAAGGACGCTGGTTGTGAGTGGCGTGAACCTGGGTGCTCGGCATGTCTGGGAATGAATCCAGATCAAGTGCCAGCCGGAGTACATTGTGCATCAACTTCTAACCGTAATTTCGTTGGTCGCCAGGGAGTGGGGTCAATGACCCATTTGGCAAGTCCAGCAATGGTTGCAACGGCAGCAATATACGGGCACTTTGTTGATATTCGTAAACAAACAGTTACGGCTTAATTCAGAAGGGAAGAGAAAAAATGGAACCAATTACTGTACATACAGGAAAATCAGTTGCTTTAATGCGAAATGATGTCGATACTGATCAAATTATTCCGAAACAATTTTTAAAGAATATTCTAAAAACTGGTTTTGGTATTCACCTTTTTTATGATTGGCGCTATTTGAAAAATGGTCGGCCAAATCCTGATTTTATTTTGAATCAACCAACTTCAAAGGGAGCCACAATTCTAGTAACCGGGAACAATTTTGGTTGTGGTTCTTCACGTGAACACGCTGCTTGGGCATTAAAGGATTGGGGGTTTAAAGTTATTATTGCCGGCGGTTACAGCGATATTTTTTACATGAACTGTACTAAAAATGGTCTACTACCAATTGTTTTACCCCAAACGGCCCGCGATATTTTGGCCAAGGCGACGCCGGAAGAGACAATCACGATTGATTTGGTGCACCAACGCGTAAAGTACGCTAACCATGAATTTACTTTTGAAATCAATCCAACTTGGAAAGACAAGTTTTTAAAGGGAACTGATGATATTGATTTAACGATGACTTACGAAGACCAAATCACAGCATTTGAAGCAAAGATGCCGGTATTTGACTAAAAAATAGGCCTTTGCGCAAAATGTTTCTAAAAGAATGAGGAGGACCATGTTTCGAGTGCGCAGTTTAAGCGCTAGGAGAATGGCTATCATCCGAAGATAATTAGTTTGCGTGTCAACGCAAAGTGTTCCTATAAAATGAGGAGGAGATTCAATGGCAGCTCAAGCAATGAGTTTAGAACGGCGACTGGACCATACCAGCACAACGCCACTTTTTTATAAAATTTTTGCATTAGTTTCTGGAGGTATGTTTTTGGACGCCATTGATGTTTACATGGCAAGTGGTGTTGCCAGTGTTCTCCTGAAATCTGGCTGGTCAACTTTAATGAAAAACACAGTATTTTTATCAGTTGGGTTCCTTGGCCTCTTTATTGGCTCGTTGTTGGCCGGTTTTATTGGTGATTTGCAAGGCAGGCGCAAGGCCTATCAGGTCAATCTTGTTTTATTTGGCGGATTTACTTTTATTGGGGCATTTGCACCCAATATGAGCTTCTTGATTTTTTGTCGGTTTATGAGCAGCGTTGGGCTTGGTTCAGAAATCGTAACGGGCTATTCAATGCTAAATGAATTTGCACCGATTAAATCACGGGGACGTTGGTGTGCGGCTGCTTCCTTAATTGCTAACTGTGGTGCACCGATTACGATGTTGCTGTGTACGTTGATTATTCCTCGTTTTGGCTGGCGGATTATGTTCGTGATGGTCGGAATTTTTGCAATTGTGTTATGGATTTTACGCCGCGATATTCCGGAATCCCCACGTTGGTTAATCGCACACGGTAAGCGAGAACAGGCGGCCGCCATTATTGAAAAATTAGAAGACAATCAACCAATAATTGAGCAAGAAGAACAGGCCAAGGCACCAGCCGTTCACACCCCAAGGCTTGGAATTAGTTTACTAGTCGCAATTGTTGCCGTTTCAGCGACGATTATTTGCCAGTACACTTTTACAACCTGGGTGCCAACTTTATTGATTAAACGGGGAATTAATGTTGTTCACTCACTTGGATTTTCAACGATCATGATGTTAGGTGCGCCAGTTGGTGCCGCGATCGGTACTTTATTGGTTGATCGAATTGGTCGAAAATGGGTAATCGTTCCAAGTTTTATTCTAGTAGCAGTGTTTGGCATGCTATACGCTTACCAAACTACTTCTGTCGGTGTAATGATTGTTGGCTTCTTCTTAACCTGTTGTTTTTACGTTTTAATGGCCACCGTGGTCGCCGTCTACGTTGCTGAATTATTTCCAACTACTTTTCGTTTTCGTGGTTCCGGCATTGCTAACGGTATTGCAAAATTATTTACCGTTGCCATGCCGTACGCGGTAACTGCATTTTTGACCTGGTTTAGTCCCACGTTGATTTTTGTTATGATTAGCGGAATTGCTTTAATTGCGGCGGCTGTTGTCTGGTACTTTGGTCCAGAAACAAAACAGAAAATAATCGAATAACAAATAAGGGAGTTGGATAAAAGTCGGTTTGGAGTTTACGTTACGCAGTGAATCCAAATTTTTAGCGCATATTCTAGAAAATAGTAAGCGGCTGTGAAGTGAACCCCCGGTATTAGATTTTGGTCCAATACCGGGGGTTCACTTCACTGAGACAAAAGTCCCAGCTGCTTACTATTTTTAATTGAAACTTAAAGAGGGAATTAAGATGGAATGGAACGCACAAAAATATGATACAAAGCACGCTTTTGTGGCAAAATCTGCTGGCCGAATTACCTAAAACACCGCAGCATATTATTGATATTGGTTGTGGGACTGGCACACTAACAAATGAGATTGCTCGGGCCGGTCATCAGGTTGTTGGGATTGATCAATCGGCCAATATGATTAAACAGGCCAGAGCTAAATTTCCGCAATTGGACCTTCAAATAAAGAATGTTTTGCTGCCAGTAATGCAAACAGAAAGATATGATGTTGTATTTTCTAACGCAGTTTTTCACTGGATTAAGGATCAAGATAAACTATTACAAAATATTTTCACTTTATTGAAAGCAAATGGTCAGCTGATTTGTGAATTTGGTGCTGCCGGGAATATTGCTCGGATTCAGCAGGCTTTTCAGCATGAACTTACACAACTAGACCGGGAATACCATTCGCCGTTCTTTTTCCCGACGCGGCTTGATTACGCAACCTTATTGCGTAGCCATCAATTTAAGGTTGAGGAGATCACTGTTTATGATCGGCCAACAGTACTTGCAGGTGGCGCTGCTGGTTTGAAAAATTGGATTGAACAATTTTTTGCAACTGATTTATTTAAATTAAGTCAGGCGAAACAGACGTTGATCATCCACAATATGGTTCAAAATTTGAAGGACAGTTTGTGGAAACAAGATCATTGGGAGGCCGATTATCGCCACATTAAAGTACGGGCAAGTAAGTGATGTAGATTTTGGCGCACGTTCTAGAGTAATGATCGGAAACAGTAAGAGGCTAGGATTTTTGTCCCAGCCTCTTTGTGGATCTTATTAGCGTAATTAATTAATTTAGTTTAACGTCTTCATCGTTAGACTTAGCAACTTTACTACCCGTTAGCACCTTACCAATTGCTGGAATAGTGCCTAGGCTATCAAGTGATTTGTTAGGTAAAACAATGGTATTATTTTGTCCGGCGGCAACTTGTTCCATGGCTTCGACATTCTTATATTGAAGGAATAATTCACCGTTATTGGCTAAGGCCGAATTAATTTGGTTGATTTGATCACGGACAGATTCAGCGACCAACCGTTGACTTTCGGCCTTACCTTGAGCCTCAAGGACTTGCGTTTGTTTATTGGCTTCGGCCTCAAGAATGGTACTTTGTTTTTGACCTTCAGCTTTAGCAATTGCCGCTTGTTTGTAACCTTCAGCCTCGGTGATATTGGCCTGTTTTTCACGAGAAGCACGGAGTAATTTATTCATTGATTCTTGAATATCGCCGTCAACCTTAATCGAATCAATGTTGACCCGATCAACGTTTAGGCCGTAACCGGCTGTAGTTGACGCAATTTGTTGGAATAAAGTGGTATTAATCTTCTCGGTTCCATTTAAAACATCATTTAAATCCATGTTGCCGATGATGCCACGAAGGTTAGCCCGAGTATCCTGAACCATACTCAAAACGGAATTCTTATTTTTATAAACATAAGCATTGACGTCAGTAATGTGGTATTTCAGGGTTTCAGAAATCTTAACAACAACGTTATCCTTAGTAATAACTTCTTGTTCTTCCACTTTTAAGGGGATTTGTTTCATATTGACAATCTGTGTAATTCGGTAAATTATTGGTAAGACAACGTGGAAGCCTGGTTCTAATGTACGCACGTAAACACCAAGTCGTTCAACGATGCCAACCTCACCGGTATGAATAATAGCAAAAGTAGAAAAGAAAAGTATCCCAAATAAAATAAGTACAACTAAAACGATAACCCCAATGATCCAACCAAACATAATCAATTTCCTCCTTTTTAATACAATGAAACCTATTTATCTAAAAATCTTTCAGAATAGAGACTAGAACAAAAACCCCTAGCCGCTTACTACTTTAGACCATGCGCTAAGGTCGCGGGGTCCATGTGCCTGCTAAGCTAATGACTATAGTGCTGGTTATTGAAATTAGCCTTCGTTACGCACGTAAACCAAAAATCAATTTTTTTATCACGCTCGTGTTCTGAAATCATTTTTTACAAAAGTTCTACACCTAAAAATTGACCTAAATATTTCCTAAAAGTACTGCTGTCCGATTTGCTAGCCTGACTAGTCGACAGCTAATTTATGCTTTTTTCACCAAATAATTGATTAAAATTACGCAGTCAAATTTGAACACCTTTTAAGACATATTCTACTAACAAGGTTCCCACATAGTGTACCTTAAGTTGATTAGTTAAGATAGTGTAGTAATTAACAAATAGGCTAAAAAACGTCTAATTATTGTTTTATAATTAACGATTATAGATGGTAAATGTAAATTGGAATTTAGATTAGGTACTGGCTAAAAATTGAGCCGATAATTATTAATAACGGTAGCTTTTGAGTGACAAGCTAGTACTCTAAGTTGGTCTCCTGTTTACGAACGTACAATAATAAAGGAGTAACGCGAACAATTGTGACGGTATCACCAGCAGTGGCGGTATCTTCCACGAGATAATGGTACCAAATCCCGTAAAATTCGATAACGCCTTGTAAATCACTTGTTGTTAATTGAAAAGTTTGCCCTAATAACCGATCATCTAACATGTAATTGCCTCCTCCTATTATTTTACTCATTCTATGCGTCCGACTTCTGGATGACAATAGAAAGTAAATTTATTGTTGTAAGGTTTAGTTTACTTAGTAGCTCCCTTGTTAAGAAGGGAAACCAGTTGGTTATAGTTGACGTCTTGTTTTTATGAAGTAGAATCAAATTAGAATCAATAGTGCCAGTCAAAGGACGGGAGAAAATTTACATGAAAGTTGTTATTGTTGGCTGTACCCATGCTGGTACGGCCGCCGCTAAACAAATATTGGCTAGTTCTCCAAATACAGAAGTAACCGTTTACGAGCGCCACCAAGATATTTCATTCTTATCTTGTGGCATTTCGCTTTATCTTAGTGGCAAAGTTAAATCATTGGAAGAAATGTTTTACGCAACGCCAGAGGATTTAGAGCAGTTAGGCGCTAAAGTACGGACTAACTGTGATGTTTATGCTATTGACACTAAGCATAAAACACTTCGAGTTGAAGAGCTACAAACAGGGATTAAATACCAGGATACTTATGATAAATTAGTAATGGCAACTGGTTCGGTACCAGTTGTGCCGCCAATCGAAGGTGTTAGTTTGCCCGGAATTTTAATGTGTAAAGATTACGAGGATGCCAAGCAAATTTACCAGACGGCTAAGTCGGCTAAACGAATTGCAATTATCGGCGGAGGATACGTTGGTGTTGAGCTTGTTGAGGCCTATAGTCGGACTGGTCACGATGTTATGCTGATTAATGGGCTGCACCGACCTTTAAGTCATTACGTTGATGTACCGTTTGCTAAAGAAGTTGAAGCAGACATGAAACAGCATGGTGTTCAACTCTATTTAAATGAGGTTGCACACACTTTTGATAGTGATGATCAACATATTTACATTAAAACGAATAAGGCAGAACGTGAAGCGGATTTAGCGGTAGTTTGTGTTGGTTTTCGCCCGCAGACCGATTTATTAGAGGGCCAAGTTGAGCTGACAAAAGATGGTGCAATTCATGTTAATGATTATATGCAAACATCTGATCCAGATATCTTTGCGGCAGGTGATTCGGTTGCCGTTCACTTTAACCCAACCCAAACTGATGCGTACACACCACTGGCAACTAATGCAGTTCGGCAAGGTGCCTTAGTTGGAAGAAATATTTTTAAGCCAACACTAAAGTATTTAGGTACCCAGGCTACCTCAGCCTTACATTTGTACGGGAAAACTGTTGCATCAACTGGCCTAACCTTAGAACGGGCGCAAAAGCACGGCTTTACGGCAGCGGCGGTTGATCTAACGGATAATTATCGACCGGAATTTATGGAATCGACTACACCGGTGGAAATGCGTTTAGTTTACGATCAAAATGATCACCGAATATTAGGTGGTCAATTAGTTAGCAAATACGACATAGCTCAATCGGCCAATCTATTATCAGTTTGTATTCAAAATAAAAATACCATTGAAGATTTAGCATTTGTTGACATGCTATTTTCACCGTATGATGATCGACCATTTAATTATTTAAATTTACTAGGCCAGGCAGCAATGCAACAAGAAGAAGCACGTTAGTAACACTAAATAGCGCACAATTGCCGGATTTATTCTGGGCAATTGTGCGCTTATTTAATGGCATTGAACTGCTGCAAAGTAGAAGCTAAACTTTTTTTCAAATAGTTGCTAGCTAAAACCTAGCGATTAAATGGTAGAACTTGATCGATAATCAGGCCGCTTGCACGTAAAAACATAGTTGTGACAATTGGACCAACGTATTTAAACCCCCACTGTTTGAGATCACGGGCGACTTTCTCGGCAATTGGTGAGGTTGTTGGAATATCATCATCTTGCTGATAAGTGTTAACAATTGGTTGGTTGTTAACAAATCCCCAAAGATACGTGGCGAAGCTGCCAAATTCGGATTGGACTTGGTGGAAGGCTTGGGCGTTAGTAACCAAAGCGTATGCTTTCCGTCGATCGGGTATCATCCCGGGAGCGACTAAAGCTTTTTCAATATCAGTGCTTGTCATTTTGGCGACTTCAGTAGGTACCATTTTACAAAAATTTCGGCGAAAAACATCACGTTTCCCGGCAGCCTCCCACCAGGTTAACCCTGATTGAAACATACCAACTGCAAGTAATTGAAAGAGCAGTACATCATCGTGGGTTGCTGTCCCCCATTGTCTTTGGTAGGCCTCCACAGCAGGTCCTTGATTATAACGCAGCCGTTCAGGACTGGGCTGTTGGGGTTTTTTTGGCCGTTCAGGTTCACCAAATAGATTAATTTGTTCGTAAGCCATTTTAATACCCTCCTTGTCGATGTTTGCTTAGAAATAGCTGGTGTTAGGTCGAAATGATACGTAAGTTTTAAACTAAAACTTGAATTTGAAATCGAATATCAGTATGATAATACTATACGCGTCGGTAGTGTAATGGATAGCACGTGAGATTTCGGTCCTTACGATCGGGGTTCGATTCCCCGCTGACGCATAATTTGAGCATGGCTTAAGGATGAGGGTTAGTTCCTCATCCTTTTTTGTTGTCTAAGGCAGGATGGATGTTTAAACAATATTGGTGTGGGTTCTTTTCTGATTAATTTAACCTAAACGTGTTTAGCAAGCAGCTTTTGCGGATAAAAGGTTAGCTTTCTCTAAAATGAGAGCGTAAAATTTGGCAGGTAAGGACAACTTGGAGGTGACTTTTGTGTTAGAGGTGACAAATTTAAGCAAATCATTTGGTAGTGCCCAAGTTTTAAAACAGGTCAGTTTTAAAGCTCAGGATGGTCAAATATTGGGGTTGATTGGCCAAAATGGTGCTGGTAAATCAACCACTTTTCACAGTATTCTTAATTTCATTCAATTTACTGGCACAATAAGCTGGAATGGTCAGGCACTAACTGAAAAAGACTACAATATCATCGGTTATTTACCGGAAGAGCGTAGTTTGATGCCCAAACTAACGGTTCAGCAACAGATACGTTACTTGGCTCGATTAAAAGGGTACCAGACGGCAGATATCGACCGCCAAATACCAAAGTGGCTAGAACGTTTTGCGGTTAAAGGTGATAAAAAGGATAAGATCAAAAGTTTATCTAAAGGAAATCAACAGAAAATTCAGTTGATTTGTACGTTGCTCCACCAACCTAAGTTAATTATTCTGGATGAACCTTTTAGCGGACTAGATCCAGTCAACGCTGATTTGTTGAAGCAGGCAATTCTAGAGGCCAAGCAAGCAGGTGCGACAATTATTTTTTCCGATCACGATATGAGCAACGTGGAAGATCTTTGCGATCAAGTTTTGATGTTGAAACAGGGCAAGGTGGTACTAACCGGTGATTTACAGGCTGTTCGGGAGCAGTTTGGTCGTAATCGCTTATTCGTTAAGACGGATTGGTCAACAGAAAGGTTAGCGGCGTTACCCCACGTTATTCAGGTAGCACTGACTCGGGCGGGAACTTATCGGTTGACGCTGGATACTGAAAGTGCTGGCCCGGAAATTTTTACGGCGTTAACGCAGGGGCACTATATTCAAACGTTTGATCAACAACCGCCAACTTTAGACGAAATTTTTAGAATGAAAGCAGGTGCCACTGATGACTAAAACAGGAATTGTTGCTGGTGAAACATACGCACGACAGGTTAAGTCGTGGAGCTTCTTGATTCTAGTTTTGTCACCGTTTCTTTTTATATTATTATCGTTTGGGGTTGGTTATTTATCGGCCAGTACTAGCCAAGCTAGGAATACGATTGCAGTGGTTGCCAATGATTCAAACTTACGCCAGGAATTTATTCAAAGCAATACACTTCAGACAACCGGTAAACACGCTACTTTACCAACGGCCAAGCAAGCACTACAACAAAATAAAATTCAGGGTTATTTGGTTTTGAAAACAGAAAACAATCAAATCCAAGTGACATATCATGGTACAAAACAGTTAGAAAGTTCCGCTAAGCAGGCATTGCAGCAATTTGTAATCCAGAAACAACAACATTTGAATCAACAAGCGGCTAATTTAACTAGCCGCCAATTGCACCAGCTAAATCAGTTACCGCAAATTCAAGAAAAAGTTGAAAAAGGTGAATCCACTACTGATCTAGCAAAGTTGGTTTCATTTTGGGTGTTGCTTTTCCTAATGTACTTTATTTTAGTGACGTACACGTCTACAACGGCACAGGAAATTGCTTCCGAGAAGGGTACAAAGATTATGGAAATCATTTTTTCTAGTACTACTGCCCGCAAGTATTTTTACGGAAAGATGTTAGGTGTTTTTGGTGTCATCGTTACTCAGATTGCCATCTATTTAGTTGGTGGATTTGCGCTTTACGGGTTAGCACCCCATTTAGCAATCACCAAAACGCTTTTTCAACAATACCGTGATTTAATTGATCAAGTTTTAAAGAATTTCTTTTCGGTCAATTTACTCTATGTGTTGTTAGGGGTTGTTATTTTCACTATTTTGGCGGCCTTATCTGGTGCACTGGTAACGCGACCAGAAGATGCAACTAAGGCCGCACAACCAGCGCTCTATTTAGTCATGCTGGGTTTCTTTGGGGCGCTAACTCTAAATAAACAGGCAGAGTTGCTAGTGGTTAAAATTCTATCCTACGTGCCCTTTTTATCTTCCTTCTTTATGCCATTACGCGTTATCGATGGCTCAGTTAGTGGCCTGGAGGTGCTAGGCTCCTTAATCATTTTGGTACTTAGCATTGCGGGACTAACTTATTACGTTGGCGGTATTTACTCAGGTTTAATGCTTCAAACGGATAACGTCGGTTTCTGGAAGAGTTTTAAACGAGGAATTCAAATTCGCTAAAAAAGCAGTTGTGGCCATTTAATAGAGTTAGTCGGCCGCAGCAAGACTTTTTTTAAACATTAATAGATCCAAGGTTGGGATACCATTTTCAATGCTAGGCTGTTGGTGCGTTGAAAAGTAGTCGGCTTTAATTGCGTATAGGCGCATCCCCATTTTTTGATAAAAAGCAATATTTTTAAGGCTCGAATTAGCGGTACCAACTAATAATGTTTGGTAACCATGTTGTTGGTAGTAGCTGAAAAAGTGGCGCAAAGTATATTGCCCGAAACCCTGGCCCCGTTTATTGGCAATGATAGCTAAGTTCTTTAGCTCGATTGTGTGGTCGTTTTGGGGAACAAAAAGCGCCACGCCGATTGTTAAATCATCTAATTGTAAAGCAAATAGATCACCTTGATTTAGATAGGTTGTTATAGTTGTTTCGTCCTCGACGGCTAGAATCAAGTAAGGTAAATACCGTTCTTTATTATCAGTAATTAAATTAAAAGCTAACGCCATGATTTTCCCTCTTTTTAAAATGTGTTTAATTTTATGCTACAGTTCTACGGCAGAGGGTGCAAGTTATAGCAAGTTAAATTAAATATAGATATTCAAAGCAAATTAAATTTGTTATTCTAAAACTAATCTGTATGAGGGGAGTGACTTATTTGGCTGATAAAAAAGCGTTAAGCGATTATGAAGTTGATATTCCCCGTGTTGCGGAGTTGTTAGCGGATGAGGAAAGTTTGAAAACTTTTTTTGATGATCTGACGCCAGGCTACCAACGTGAATGGGCCCGTTACATTTACGGTGCAAAGGCTGAAGCGACAAAGAAACGACACATTGCGGATATGCGTAAAATCTTGGCCGCAGGGTATAAATCTAAGCGGGGCTACGGTCAGCGCGCAAAATAAAGTACCAACTAATTTACGCATTCAGGTAACCTAAAAAGCTTCCGGTAAGTCAGCGATATTTCTGACTTACCGGAAGCTTTTTAGTGATCTAACCGTTGAATGTTGGTATCTTTTTAAATGTGCTTTAGTGGAGTGTAGCGCTCATATTTAAATTATATTGCTATTAAAAATAATGCTTGTGCTGCTTGGCTACTTAATTACACGTGAATAAATGTAGTTAGGTTCCATTCCACCTTGGCAGTGGTTGAGCTTTGATTATTGATTAATTTAATCGTTTAGTTAATCCAATTGAGTAGGTTTAATGCTGCGCAACTTAGCGGTGCCTTTAATTAGCCATCAACAATGACAAAGGCGGCCATCACCTACTTGCAACGCAATAACTGGTTGACAGTAACTGCCAGAGACACAAATAACGCTTAAATGTTCCACTGCGCCCCGGAATAGAATCTCACCTGTTCTGGCTTGTTCCCGTTAAGTTTTGGCGTTCTGAAAACTAGCTAATATTTTTAAATATAGTTGCTACGTTGTACTAGGATCAGCTCGGAAAGTCATAATATTAGGTTAATTCGGCTAAGGCCTGGTGGAGTAATGGATCACAGGCGTAAAGGTAGAGTCCGTGAACACCACGTTTCATTAAAACGTTAATTGAGTTTAAAATAATTTTTTGTTGTGTTTGCTGAATCTGTTTTTGATCAGTAAAATCCGCCCGCCGTTTAAAGGCCTCGTGATCCTGGTAGTACTCTGGCCGAATTAAAAGTTGGTTCTTGGCTGGATCAAAGGAAACAGAGGGACCTAAAATAACACCGACGTAGTTTAAATCAAAACCCTGAATGGTGTAAATCGAACCGACTTCATTAATTGTTTCGGGACGTTCGGCCCAAGGAATGATTGGGTCCATATTTTTATCCCACGGCACTTTAAAGTGCTTTGTGGCCACGTAGTAAGTTTTTCCATCTAATTTATAAGGAAAGTCGGCAGTCGCAACTAAGCGGGCCAGATGAGTTTGATGATCACGTTGCTTTAATGTTTGGTAGAGTTGATTGGCATCGGAAAAAATACGAAAATCATAATTAGGATCTTGCGGAAGTGCCAGCAATTTTTGCTGTTTTGCAAAACCATCAATCCAGCGTAAAACACTGGTATTGGCGGCCACACGAAATTGCTGATCAAGGTGGTAAATCTGGTGAGTGTGTGTTCTTAAAATTTGCTGCAACATCTGCTGATTCCAGTAACTTTTCATTTTTAAAACTTGATCAGGATCGAAGACCAAAATAACAACGTGGCTATGCTTAATGATTTCCGTTAATTGATTATTTTGCCGAAATTGATTGTAGCGATCAGGCTTAGTTAATAATAAATGGGCTTCATCTACTAAAGTGATGTCGGCCCTTTCCTGTGACTTTGCCATTTGATTGATAAAGGGAGTTGGTTTAGCAAAATCTTTTTTTCGCAAATAAGGGAAATCTGCCGCAATTTGCTTATAGATTTTTAACATTTCAGGGTGATTTACTAGTAGGTAGTTGTTAGTGCGGTACAAGTAATCTGTTGGTTGGTGACTGGCCTTTTGTAGATCATTGAACAGAGAACTAAGGACAACACTTTTACCAGTGCCAGCATCACCAGTAATTACAAATAGGGCGGTTTTATCATCGTGTAAGTGTTGCTGGCAAAAGGTCAGTGCCTGCTGTTTCAATTGTTGTTGTTTTGGTGATAATGGTTTTAATGGACTTAATTTAGTTGTTGCCTGATTATTGCGAGTTGCTGGTTTCAAAATAACGCGACCTTTCCATAACTGTCAGTTATTTAATGGCAGTTAATAAATTTAAAAAATCGCCTAACAAAGGCGATTAGTGGTATTAAGGGATAAAACGATTAATTTCTTTTTGCAAATTATGTATCTCAAGCATTGTGATGCGCGGAAATATTCTAAAAATAAATGAAGCAAAATTATCATGGTGGTATTTATAGTTCATCTTACCAATAAAACGGCTTGGCTGCTCCGTAGGTTGTTTCTCGAGCACTTCTAAGTCGTAGGTAGCGCCGGGAATTAAATTAATGTAAGTAGTGGCAGTAATGTAGATCGCGTTAGGTGTCGTTTCAGATTTCATCATTGCAATCAGGCTTCCTTTATTCAAATTAGTAGTTCCATCATACAAACATACGTTCCCGATTGTCAAGGGCCATTTTTAATGAAAAATAATGAAAGCAAGTTAGGAAAGGGATTACTGCAAAAAAGATTTAGCACTGCTTATCTTTTTTGCGGCGCGCCTAGTCGATTTAAATTTTTTAAGGTAAAACCAAAGGATTCTGTTTAAAAAACACATTTGGTTCGTCCCAGCCTTATCTGGATTGTTACAAGTATTTAACGTCGGCTTTGGAATCCTGTGAAGTTAAAATTTTAGGGCCGTCTTTAGTAATCGCCAAGGTGTGTTCATACTGCGCCGCCGGGGAACCGTCCGCTGTAACGTAGTAGCGCCAAGTGTCGTGAGGAACGACTTTGGTTGCTAGCTGCCATGATCCAGTCACAATCATTGGCTCGATTGTGATTGTCATTCCTTCACGTAAACGAAGTCCACGACCTGCCTCGCCATAGTGGGGAATTGCGGGTTCTTCGTGGATAGATGGCTGAATCCCATGACCGATGAGGGTTCGAATATCACCAAAGCCATTTTCATCCTCGGCATAAGTTTGAATGGCGTGGCCAATGTCGCCAATGCGATTACCAATCACTGCTTGATCAATCCCGAGGTAAAGGGCCTTTTTAGTCACGCCCATTAATTTTTGAATTTCGGCCGAAACTTTGCCAACGGCGTAGGTCCAGCAGGAATCACTTTGGTAACCATCGTATTCAACACACATATCAACTTTGACAATATCACCATTTTTTAGGTTCAGGCCGCGCCGGGGAATGCCATGGGCAACTTCGCTGTTAACACTAATACAAGTTGCGTATTTGTAACCATCAAAGCCAATTTGTGAAGCCACGGCGCCGTGTGATTCAATATACTGGCGCGCAAATTTTTCAATTTCCCAAGTTGATAGGCCAGGCCTAATTAAGTTACGGAGACCCAAGTGAACACCGGCAAGAATAGCGCCAGATTTACGCATACCTTCAATTTCTCGTGATGATTTTAATGTAATCAAAAAAGTTCCTCCAAATAATTAAGCTTAATTTTAAGCGGTAAATAGCAAATAACACTATTTTAATCCTTTTTAGGTGAAATAACACGCCCGTCGCTACCGAATAACCTGATCCGTAATTTATTAATTGTTAGTCTAATTTTATTTTTTTCACAAGTAAAATATAGGCAGTATTTTGCCTAAAATAAGCGTACTATAAGTTTAGTCATTTTAAAAAGTAGGCAATGATGGATGTGGTTAATTGCTTGAAATAGGCAGGCAGATTAGGGTGAGAGACCATTTTTTCAGTACGCCTTTAAGCAAAATGATCGAATTTACACTGCTTATTCGCTAAAATAATTAGTATAAAATAAAAAAGAAAGAGGTTATCGACAGTGAAATTAATTGAAGTTCCAATCAAGGTTAACGTTAGCTTGCGTAAGATGATTCCGAATACGATTTCGTACCTGTATGGAAACACAGCAATCCGTTATTTTCGTAAGTATACGCTTGGCAATACCAGTGTTTATTATGTCGATAGTTTCCGTCGAATTGACGTTATTCTAACAAACACAACACGTAATATTCGGACGGACGAAATCGATTTTGTAGTGAATCAATTATTAAATGAACAAACACTTGGCGAAGTAACGCGCCTGAGTAAAGAAAAGATTGAGGCCGCGCGGCACCATAAGATCCGTAAAATGAAGGATATTGTGATTGCCGAAGCTAAGCCGCTTGAAAAGGACTAGAAATATGTTTTGTTTATAAATATTTAAAACCGAAAAAAGCAGGCTGGAACAAAGGTCGTTTTGAGTATACTGCGCAATGTAAACTAATCTAATAACCGCACTATGATTATTAAATTTTAGGCACGTGAACCTAGACTTTTGGCGCACGCTTTAGCGTAATGTTCGGAAAAATAGGAGGCTAGGACTTTTGTCCTAGCCTCCTTTTTGTCGTTTATTCTTTTAGTTAACGTTTAAAATCCATAAGAAGATCAGAAAGACAAAGAACAGGCCGTACATTAAAGGGTGGACTTCTTTGCGGCGACCGGCGGCGATCATGGTGATGGGGTACATGATGAAGCCTAAAGCAATACCATCAGAAATACTGTAAGTGAGGGGCATGCCCAACACAATTAGAAATGCTGGAATAGCAATTTCTAATTGTTGCCAATCGATTTGTTTCAATGATTGGGCCATTAATACACCAACGATAATTAATGCTGGCGCCGTTACTTGACTAGTAACAACGGATAAGAGTGGCGAGAAGAAAAGACCAACAATGAAGAGTAAGCCAGTAACTACGGCGGTGAGACCAGAACGACCACCAACTGCAATGCCGGCCGAAGATTCTACGTAAGCTGAAGTTGGTGAAGTTCCAAGCAGGGAACCAACTAACATTGAGGATGAATCGGCCAACAAGGCACGACCAACTCGGGGCATTTTATTGTCCTTCATAAAACCAGCCTGTTCGGCTAATCCGACTAGTGTACCTGCAGTATCAAAGAAGGTTACTAGCAGGAAGGTGAGCACCACGACGACCAGTTGCAATGAATTGATTTCCCCAACGTGGGTTAAAGCAACCATGAAAGTTGGGTGCATGCTTGGTGCGCTGGAGATAATTGCACTGGGTAAATGAATTAAGCCAGTTATTAAGCCGAGCACTGACGTTAAAACCATCCCGATAAAAATGGCACCAGGAACTTTTCGCGTCATCAGAATTGCGGTAACGATTAGGCCGAAAATGGTCAGCCAAGTGGTGCTAACGTTTAGCGAGCCTAAACCAACAACTGTTGATTTGTTGGCGACAATTAGGCCACCATCGTGTAAACCAATGAAGGCAATGAAGAGACCAATACCAGCCGCAATTGCTAATTTAAGATTGTGTGGAATAGCATTAATAATCGCTTCACGCAGTTTAAAGACTGTGATAATCATAAAAATGATTGAAGCAACAAAAACTCCGGCTAGTGCAGTTTGCCAGGGGATTTTCATTCCAATAACGACTGAATAAGTGAAGAAGGCATTGACTCCAAGACCAGGAGCGATTGCGATTGGGTACTTGGCCAAAATTCCCATTAATAAACAACCAAGTGAACTGGCTAGGGCAGTAGCGGTGAATACCGCACCCTTATCCATTCCTGAGGCGCCTAGGACACTAGGATTAACAAATAATATGTAGGCCATTGAAATGAATGTTGTGAAACCTGCAAGTACTTCCCGGCGGACGTTTGTTCCCAATTCATCTAACTTGAAATAATTCGAAATGTATTGCATGCTTAATCTCCCTTTTCACTTGATTAGTTAAGAATAAAGGCGTATTAATAAATATTGTTCGTGTTTAATCGGATGAACAAGTTCTATAATACTATTAAAATGATATATTTCAAGTATTCAAGAACAATTAGCGAAAATGTTTTGTTAAACGTTCAATTTTCATTAAACGACCATAACAATAAAATTAGGGTTGTAAGTTGGCAATAATTGGGAATTCTCTTATACTAAGAGCAATGAAGGATTAAATGGTGAAAATTAAGGTGAAGAAGAGTGAGCAAATGAACAAATTAGATTATCAAGCGCAATCGCAGTGGGCTTATGGTGCGGGAAAACAACAATCACCAATTGCTCTAGAAACGGTACCCCAAAATATTTTGGAGGCCGCCGATTTTTTAGAATGGCAGGGACCTTACTATGTTCAAGATGTCTGTGATAATGGCAATAATTTATTACTACACGGGCAGGGACACGCGCGGCTAGACCAACGTTTATTTCATTTAGTTCAACTGCATTTTCACGCGCCAGCTGAACACACAATTAACGGTGAGTTACGGGCCATGGAATGGCACTTTGTCCACACCGATGCTATTGGTAAAACAGCCGTTGTTGCTGTCAGTGCTGTTATTGGCCGCCCTAATCCGCAATTTGAACAAATCCTTGCGCAATACGAAACTGGCAAATTAACAACGTTTGCAGAAACTATTTTGGTAACCTCGCTCTTACCAACAACAGGCCTGATTTATCATTACGTTGGTTCATTGACGACACCACCATTAATCGAGGGTGTGGAATGGTACGTAGCGGAAAAGCCTTTTACGATTTCACAAGAACAGTTAGAACGCTACCAACAATTTTTTCCAAAAACGAATAACCGAACTTTACAGCCGTTGAATGATCGCCAAGTAATGCAATATGATTTAGGTAGTAACGACTAAATTTTATTTGGAAGTGGGATAAAAACCGGTTTTGGCGCACCTTTTAAAGTGTTTGATTGGGAATGCTTCAAAATGGATTCAAGTTGTGAACTGGCCGGAGAACGCTTATAATACAAAGCATTATTTGGCCACTTAAGCTGCGCTAGGAGAATTAAGGAGGAAATCAGCATGCTAACTGTGTTTGATGTACTAAAAATAATTCGGATCAATCACGATCAGTTGGACACACATCAAGTTGTGATGACACAAAGAGATGGTAAGCCTAATAGTGTTCTAACGGATTTATTGACGGACGTTGTCACTAAGACGCGGATGTTTGTTGATTTAGAGCAAATTCATTCTAGTACCGAATTGATCACAACTTTACGTGAAGTAACGCCATTACCTGAAGAAGTATTAACTGAGTACGACAAAATTTTAGGTCAGCCTGTCGTTACAATTAATTTTGCACCACGAAAAAGCCTCGTTGAATTGGTTTACGATGAATACGCCTATTAAAGCGTGTTTAAATTTTACTTTGGCCCGAAAAAAATGTTGCTGGTCGGTGGAGGGAACGGGACAAGACTCCTAGCCGCGTACTGTTTCCGAGCATTAGTCTAGAACGTGGGCCAAAAGTCTGAATTAGCTTACGTTACGCAGTGAACCCAAAACCGACTTTTGTCCCACTCCTATAAATAAACGTAGTGGCAAGTAAAGTATTAGAAAAATCGACTTTATTTGGCGCTATTTTTGGACAGCAAATGATTAGGATTTTAGTATTAATCCTTGTTAAAATAGGATTTAGATAAAAATGGGCAGAACCTTTCTGGAGGTGATCAGATGTTCGACAGCGTTGGAAAAGCAATTTTTGATCAGGAGCTCGTTTCGCGATCAAGTGATTTTACAATGGGAATTGAAGTCGAAATGCACCGAATTGATGAAAATGGCCGATTGAGTAAGGAACCTTACCCAAATAATCTCGGTGATCAGGCGGAAAATCAATTTATCAAAAATGATTTCGTCCAAACACAGTCAGAAGTTATTACGCCTCCGATTGCGCATTCGGTCTCGGCAATGAATTACCTGTTGGCGTTAAATAATACACTACGTAATGCTTTACAACCGACTGAACTACTGTGGCCGTTGTCAATGCCACCAGTTTTGCCGAAGGATAAGACAAATATTTCAATAGCGGCCACTGAACCTAAAAAGAAAAAATATTTAGAAGCAGTGGCCAAACGTTACGGCTTTACCAATGGACTACCGAGTGGGGTGCACATCAATCTAAGCATTGATCAACGCATTTTTGATATCGTTTATCCAGAAGTTGCGGATCGATTTAAAAATCGAACGGAAGTTGTTAACGCAATATACGTAAAGGTAGCACAACAATTTATGCGTTATCGGTGGTTACTCATTTACTTATTTGGGGCTAGTCCAATTGCTGAGGCTAATTATTTTAGTGCGGATAAGGCTCAGCCGGAACATCCCGTTCGCAGTTTACGTAGCAGTCATTACGGCTTTTATTATGAGTTTGTTGGTGATTATACATCAGTTGCTAAGTACGTTCAGGTAATTACGGACGCTGTCGCTTCGGATCGCTTACTATCTGAAAGCGAATATCATGGTAGCGTTAGGCTAAAAGGGACTGGCAAATTGGCCGATGTGCCTAAAAAGGGCGTTGATTACTTAGAATTGCGAATGTTAGATTTGGATCCAACCACTTCTGTGGGTATCCGAACGGAAACGGTGCGCTTTATTCGTATTTTAATGAGTTACTTCATGATGTCACCAGGAATTGCTACTGGTCAAGTAAATAAAGTTATGAAAAAATCGGCCGAAATGCTTGAAACGGTTGCTTTGGAAATACCAAACGAACCAACAGTTTATCAAGCGCAGGCCCAAGAATTTTTAGATCAATTACAATTGTTTGGTGATCAAGTTCAGTGGGGTCCTGAATACCAGGAAGTTATGGATGTAATGCGGGATCGTTTAGATAACCCGGAGCATACGCCGGCGGCTAACTTAGTTGGGCAAATGCATAACGGCTCTTTGACGGAGTATGCATTAAAAATGGCTCAGCGTTATCAAAAACGAGCGTTACGCAATATTGAGCCATTTAACGGCTTTAAGCAAAAACCAACTTTGGACGAAAGTGAACTACGTCGTGATTTGTTTAAAGGTAATTGGGAACCGCGAAATTAAGGTTAGGTAAATGCGCGGAATCTGATCGTTCTTCCAAATACTCCCTAGTTTAAAGCTAAATAGACAGTAACCATGTGTAAAGTGGTTACTGTCTATTTAGATGCTGTCAATTTTAGGGTAAGTACACTCCCTAAAAATGCTAGTCAGTTAAATAAAGGCGCCGCAAATCTTTAATGTCCTGCCTAGAGAATTTCAATTCATTTTGCAAGTAGTGTTCAGTGTCTCCCGAAAGGGCCTTAATCGTAGCAAAAACTGCATCAAAGTTAGCGTCTTCTACGGTTAATACTTGGTTCATTCGGTTGGTCATATCTTCACTGGCGTTTTTGGCGACAATTTGGTCGATGCTATTGACATTGTCAGTACTAAAAATCATGTTGGTCAGCAAATAATCGCGCTTAATGATTTCCGGCTTAACTTGTAAAGCGGCCAAAACAAGCATGGCACCGGCACCAGTACGATCTTTACCGGCTGCACAGTGGAAGACCACGCTCTTTTTATCGGTTGGTGTGGCCAGCATCGCCGCAAATAATTTACGCCAGGCCAGCTGAGCGTGGGGGTCAACGATCATTTGCTGATAAGTTTGGGAAAAAAAGCCAAAGGACGAATCTGCTAACTCAACATTTAATCCTTGCAAGCTGTTTTGATCGGTAAAAGGGTAAACTGGTGCTGCTTCATAGTTGGTTGTGTCCGGTAAACGATCAGGAAACATGTCAATTTCGCCAGCCGAACGTAAATCAATATCATAGTGTAGACCGTACTGTTTGAGGAAAGCAAGATCCTTAGCTGTAAGGTCCCTTAAACTACCTGATCGTAAAATCTTCTGCCATTTGACCTGGCGCCGGTTGATTGTTTCATAACCACCAAGCTCGCGAAAATTAACGCCACCGTCTAACTGTAAAACACGCTGTTGCTGCATAGCTACACTTCCTTTGCTTTTAATTCATTATAGCCGCTTTTAGAGCAAAGGGCATGTAACTAGCAGTTGATTAAGTGAACTAAATACGCACCAAATTCTTGCGTGCCTAAAGTTGTTGCAGTGGTGAGGTTCTGGGCAAAATCGCTAGTAACGTGTTTAGTTTGAATTGCGGTTGCGATTGCTTGCCGAATTGTAGTCGCAACATCCGTCCAACCAAGGTAGTCAAAGAGCATTGCCCCGGATAATAGCAAGGAACTAGGGTTTAACTTATTTTGCCCGGCAAACTCAGGGGCCGTTCCGTGAGTTGCCTCAAAAACGGCGGTGCCAGTATCGTAGTTAATGTTACCGCCCGGGGCAATACCGATTCCACCAACTTGAGCGGCCAGTGCGTCCGATAAATAATCACCATTTAAATTTAACGTTGCAATGACACTATAATCTTCCGGGTGTAATAAAATTTGTTGTAAAAAGTTATCGGGTAATTTGTCGTTGATAATCACCTTGCCTGTCTTTTTTGCTGTTTTAAGAGCTTCATTTGCTGCTTCTTTTCCCGAAATTTTAGCCAACTTATCGTACTGTTTTTGGGTAAAAACTTGTTCTGGAAAGGCGGACTCGATAGCGGCGTAACCCCAATTTTTAAAGCCACCTTCCGTGTATTTCATAATGTTGCCCTTATGAACTAGCGTCACGGTGGGCAGCTTGTGTGCTAAGGCGTAGTTGACCGCCGCAATAACTAAACGTGCCGTTCCTTCCTGTGATACTGGTTTGATGCCAAATGCCGAGGTTGTTGGAAAGCGAACTTTCGCCAACTCATCATGTGCAGCGAGAAAGGCCTTTAGCTCTTGTGCTGCAGTGGAGTCCGCCTTGAATTCAATACCGGCGTAGATGTCTTCGGTGTTTTCCCGAAAAACTGTCATCGCCACTTTTTCAGGGGTCTTAACCGGTGATGGTGTTCCTGAAAAATAATGAATTGGTCGGACACAGGCAAATAAATCTAAGGTGTGACGAATTTGAACGTTAAGTGAACGAAAGCCTTTACCGATTGGGGTTGTCAGTGGGCCTTTAATGCTGACCAACCCTTTTTTCATTGTGGCCAGTGTTTCTTTTGGTAGGTAATTACCCGTTTTTTGGTAGGCCTTGCCACCCGCAAGGACTTCTTGCCAAACGATCTTTTTTGTTGTGCCGTAATTTTTTCTGACGGCCGTATCAAACACTGGTTGTGCTGCGTGCCAGATTTCGGGACCAATACCGTCTCCTTGAATGAAAGGAATAATTGGATCTTTCGGAACTACTAATTCTTTTGTTGTGGCGTTAAAGGTTAGCCAAGTTGCCATAATAAATCCCCCTAAAATGAGAAAATGATTTTAAAATTAGCTTGTTTTTAATCATATTTTAATGTAACATCTTTTTACATAAGAAACAAGTTTAATTATTAAGGGGTGGTTAAATGTTTCAAACACTTATTTTGGCACTAATACCCATTATTTTTACGTTAGGTTTAGGTTATTTTGCTGCGTGGCGTGGCACTTTTGATGAGCAAGCTAGTAGTATTTTTGTTACGTTGATTATGTCCTACGCGTTACCGCTAAGTGTTTTTTCAGGAATTTGGGGGACACCACGCCAACTTATTATCAAAGATAGATCCGTTGTGCTCTGGTTGTTGTTGGCAATGGTAATTTGTTATCTCATTTTGTTCTTGGGCTATTATTTTATTGGTCATCAATCACGTTCGCTGGCTGCATTACGAGCAATGGCAGTGGCCGATCCCTCAGTTCCCTTTGTTGGTTCGGCGGTCTTACCGTTACTATTTGGCAGTAATTTGAGTGCCATCGATATTGGTATTTGTAGTTTAATTATTAATCTCTTGGCGCTACCGGTGACGATTTACTTATTAGAAAGTGATCAACTTGCAGAGTCACATGAGCAAGGCCTTCTTCGTACATTTAAGAAGCCATTAGTGTGGGCCTCGTTGCTTGGCTTTATTTTGGTTCTGGCTGGTTCAACAATGCCAGCTAGTCTAGCAAACAACTTCACGCTGTTAGGTAAGGCCGCGGGCGGGGTTGCTATCTTTGCGGCCGGAATCGTTTTACAAACTAGAAAAATTCACTTGACCCTACCTGTGATCGGCAATGTTTTTTTGAAAAATATTTTATTTCCACTGATTGTCTGGGGCGTTCTAATCTTATTACAGGTTCCCGTTCAGGCTCGACGACTAGTGGTAGTGACGCTGGCAATCCCAATGGCAACCATGCCAACCGTTTTGGCCATTCAATACCAAGTTGCTGCATCAGAAATGGCCTCAACACAGTTTTTAAGCACGGTTGTTTCCTTTGTGACGATGGGATTTTTCATGATTGCAGTTTAAAAATAAAAAAATACGACCTAAGCTTAACGCTATAAAAATTCCACTTCTTTTGAAATCAGATTTATAGCGTTGATTTTGTCGTATTTTTATATTTAAGCCAATTTTTTTAGCAATTCATCTAGATGATTGATTACTTGGATTGATGAGCGATTTTTAGGCATTTCCTGTGAATTACGATTAAGCCAAATCGTTTGCCAATTTTCTGGTAGAGTTGGTAAATAGTTACCCGTTATATGAATATGATCGGCTGCACCAACACCTAATTGTTGCAGTTGCCTCGTTACCTGATCGAAGAACGCTGCCTGAGGTTGGTAACAGTGCAGATTTTCAGCTAACCAGAATTGATCAAAGGAAACCTTAAAGTTTGCCAAATTATGCTCTAGAATTGGGCGCGGTAAATTGGATAAAAGTCCTAACTGGTAACCATTTTCTTTAAGTTGCGTTAAGGTCTTAGAAACCTCGCGGAAACTTGGTAAATTATGGTAAACTTTCATTAAATCAGTGACGTGTGTCGTTAAGTTGTTAACCTCAAATACGGTTTCGCAGGCTTTCAAGGCCTGGCGAACTATTTCTGAATAGGGGATAAACGTTGTCCGCATTAATAATTGATATTCATTTTGAAGATAGACTTTTTCTAATTCCTTGGAACTTTTACCACTTAAAACAGCGAGATCACCAATTGCTGCGTAAAAGGGGTCCGTATTAATGAGTACATCCTGGTCGGTAAAGGTAATTATTTTTGCCATATTCGGTTAAACTCCTTTTTTTGTAAGCAAGAGTGCGTTAAAAAATGCCTGTATTCAAACATTATAACGTAGTCGGTGCTAATCATTGGTTATTGCCGCATGGAATTGGGTACTTTTTCCGCCACGCTTCAAACTAATTCTAGCGCGTGGGTTAGAGGTCGTAAAGTTGGGCCATCAGTTGGGCAATTTAATCCGACCAACGACTGATGTTCTAGCGCCGACCAACGCATAGAATGAAAAAGCTTTGTAAATAAGCGAATTACATAAAAAATGAAAAAGGAGGCCGTATTGTGAGCTTTTTAGAATTAAAGGATGTCCACAAGGCCTATCAATTAGCGGATAAAACTAAGTTTCCAGTTTTAAAGGGAATCAATTTAAGTTTTGAACGCGGAGAATTTGTTTCAATTCTTGGTGAATCTGGGGGTGGGAAGACCACCCTAATGAATATTATTGGTGGTTTAGACCACCAATACACCGGGGATGTTTTGGTTAATGGAAAGTCAACTAGAACCATGTCGGAGAAAGAGTTGGATAATTACCGCCGCCAAACAATCGGTTTTGTTTTCCAAAACTTTAATTTGATCAGTCATTTATCAATTTTAGATAACGTGATGGTCAGCCTGGAAATGACCAAGTTAACGCACAAAGAGCAAGTGCAAACGGCGACTGATCTGTTAAAACGAGTCGGTTTAGGTGAGCACATCAAAAAATACCCTAATCAATTATCAGGGGGTCAAAAACAGCGAGTGGCGATTGCCCGTGCTTTAGCCAGTGATCCGGATATCATTATTGCTGATGAGCCAACGGGGGCACTTGATTCAGGCAATTCACACGAAATCATGGATTTGCTAAATGGAATTGCCACGGACGGCAAGCTCGTTATTTGTGTGACGCACTCGCAAGAAGTTGCCAATTACGGAACGCGAATTGTTCACATGGTTGATGGATTAATCGACCAGGATCAACATTTAAAGGACGCGTTTCCTGTAAAGGGGACTAAAGCAAGCACGGCCACGCACCATTTGAGCTTTCGGGCTAACTTCAATATGGCGATGAAGCATATGCGCTATAATTTAAAACGTAATGTTTTGATTGTGTTTGGTGGTGCCATCGGAATTCTGAGTGTGCTGTTAATGCTATCGTTGGGACGTGGTGTTCAAGGCTACATGAACCACGAAATCTCCGGGCAAATTAATCCCCAAAGTATCCAGGTAACGCAAAAGACTAAGTCAACGGACCCTAATTCGGTTAAGATGACGCAAACTGATTACGCAAAAATGACAAAGATGGCCAATGTTTCTTCAGTTGAACGTGGTTTCTTTGCCCAGGGTGCTCAAGTTCAGTATGCTGGTAAAACTGATTCAATTTCGCTTTTCCAAACTTATAATAAAACGATCTTGGATAAGAGTTTGTCAATTGGCCACCAACCAACTGGATTAAATGAAGTAACAATTACTAAAGATCTGGCCAAAAAGTACGATAAGGCCGACTATAAAAAAATGGTGGGTAAGAAGATTACTTTCTTTGTTAATACCTACGATGCACAAAAGAAGCCAATTGTTTTATCCCGCCAAGTAACTGTTAGCGGAATTACAACTGGCCAAAGTGGTGCGACAATTAGTTACAATACATTGCAAGCTATGTTTAAAGAAAAGAATTTAACGCTAAAGCCTAATTTCTTAACGGTTAACGTTAAGGGATTGACTAACGTTAAGCCGGTTCAGGATAAAATTAAAGCGGATAAATATCAGATTACCGGTGCTGGGGCCATTTTAGATTCAGTTAATACGTACGTTAAGCTGGCCTTCTACGTGTTAGCCGGAATTGCTGGTATCTCGCTGTTGGTATCTGCGATTATGATCATTGTGGTCCTTTACATCAGTGTTTCTGAGCGGACCAAGGAAATTGGCATTTTGCGGGCATTAGGTGTTCGCAAGACCGATATCCGGACCCTTTTCTTCGCGGAGTCGTTTTTGATTGGGTTGTTTTCAAGTATTATTGGGGTGATCGTGGTGTGGTTGGCACAACTTGGTATCAACCACGCAACGGAAAGCTTCATCCACTATAATATTATTCAGTTAACACCTGGTTACATTGCTTTTGGGATCATTGTTAGTGTTGTGATCAGTATCTTAGCGGCAATCGCACCGGCCGGCAACGCAGCAAAATTAGACCCAGTTGAGGCCTTATCCCACGATTAAATTAGTACCAATATAATCATTTGAAACTAGAAACAGTAAGAGGCTAGGATAAAAGTCCTGGCCTCTTACTGTTTCTAAATGCTGCTATAGTACGTGTGCCAACAGTCCGGGTTCACGTACCTAACTACAGCTAATCCAATAATCATGGTACGGTTGTTGGATTGGCTTATGCTACGCAGTAAATCTAGAATCGCCTTTTGGCCCACCCCTGCCTATTTATTTTGCGCCGCTGTGATTATAATGATTTCCCCAAGTGGCCATTGCTTCAATCACTGGTTGTAGCGTTGCACCTAAAGGAGTCAAACGATAGTAAATATTTTTGCTAGGTGTTTCTTGAATAACTATTCGATTGATTAGCCTATCTTTCTGTAATTCTTTTAGTTGTAACGCCAACATTCGCCGCCCAATACTGGGAATAGCCCTTAATAACTCACCAAAATGAGTTGCGTCTTGATAAATTAGATGATAAAGAATAACCCCTTTCCATTTACCGGCAATAAACTGTAAGGTTGAAGCAACTGGACACCCAGGAGCGCAATCGTAAATTTGTTGTTTCATAGTTAGCTTTAAAACTCCTTTTACGGGTACAATTAGAGTAGTATCAAAAATTACCCTTATTGTATTCCTTATTTTTTGTTAGTACAATTGAGCCATAAATAATGAAGAGAGGTTGAATTTAATGACAAAAATGAAAGCAGTTGGTTATTACAAAGGTTTACCGATTACTGATTCCGCCAGTTTTCAAGACGTATTGGTTGAAAAACCGCAACCGCAGGCTAATGATTTATTGGTTAAAGTGCTTGCTGTCTCGGTTAATCCTGTGGATACTAAAATTCGGCAGAGCACGCCAGAACAGACCCAGGTTAAGATTATTGGTTATGATGCTGTCGCCGAAGTCGTGGCAGTTGGTACTGCCGTAGAGGATTATCAGGTTGGTCAGCGCGTTTACTATGCTGGAACAACTCAGCGACCTGGTAGTGATGCTGAATTTCAGTTAATTGATGCCCGTTTAGTGGCGTTAGCACCGGAGAAGTTAACTGTTAGTCAGGCCGCAGCGTTACCTTTAACAGCCCTGACGGCCTACGAGTTACTTTTTGAAAAAATGGGCCTAATCCCGGCTAAGAACGCAAATAATGGTAAAAGCCTATTGGTTATTAATGGTGCTGGTGGGGTTGGTTCATTGGCAATTCAATTGGCAAAGTGGGCTGGTCTAACCGTCATCGCAACCGCCAGCCCTAAAAACCATGCTTGGTTAAAGGAGTTAGGGGCTGACTATGCAGTTGATTACCATCAAGATCTACAGCAACAAATCACTGCTTTAGGTTTTGATCTACTCGATAATATTGTTATTTTACATTCTACGGCACGTTATTTTGATTTGGCCGCCGATTTAGTGGGACCTTTTGGCCACGTAGGTTCAATTGTCGGGACAACTGAAAAGCTTGATTTGGCTAGGCTAAAGAATAAAGCGGCCAGTTTTGATTGGGAGTATATGTTTGCCAAATCTGACTATAATTATCAATTGGCCTCACAAGGCGCCATCTTGAAACAGATCTCAAAATTGTTAGATCAAGGCGTGTTGCGGACAACACTAACTCAAACAATCACTACGGGTATCAACGCAACTACCATGAAAAAGGCGCACGCAATCGTTGAAGCAAATGCAATGGTAGGAAAATTAGTTGTTACAGGACCATTTAACGGTTAACTTAAAAAAGATTGGATGTTTTTCTAAAAGGCACGTGAAGCCGAACTTTTGGTGCACGTTCAGAGTAACGCTCGAGAACAGCAGGAGGCCAGGATTTTTGTCCTGACCTCCTCTTTTTGATTAATATAATAGATTAATTATCGAAAACTTTTCAATCCATAAAATTTTCATGCAAATTCAGTAGTGCCCCGTGGTATACTAATTACTTGTGTGCAACATTCAAGTGCATAAACTTACATATACCTGAGGAGGAGAAGTTGTGGTTCATCAGTTGTTAGCAGAGTTCATGGGTACGGCACTCATGATTATTTTTGGTGTCGGCGTTCATTGTAGTGAAGTTTTGAAGGGAACCAAGTATCGTGGTTCAGGACATATTTTTGCGATTACTACTTGGGGATTTGGTATTACAATTTCATTATTTATTTTCGGAAATGTTTGTATTAATCCGGCAATGGTATTAGCACAATGTCTATTGGGTAACCTCAAGTGGTCGCTATTTTTACCGTATTCAATCGCCGAGGTCCTCGGTGGTGTTGTCGGTGCGGTAATTGTTTGGATTATGTATGCTGATCACTTTAAGGCCTCAGAAGATGAAATTTCACCAATTACGATTCGTAATTTATTTGCAACGGCGCCTGCTGTCCGCAATCTACCCCGTAACTTCTTCGTGGAATTTTTTGATACATTTTTATTTATTTCTGGTATTTTGGCCATTTCACAAATTAAAACGCCGGGAATTGTACCGATTGGTGTTGGTTTGCTGGTTTGGGCGATTGGTATGGGCTTAGGCGGACCAACAGGATTCGCCATGAATCTGGCTCGTGACATGGGTCCCCGAATTGCCCACGCAATACTACCAATTAAAAATAAGGCGGATAGCGATTGGCAGTACGGTATTTTAGTTCCAGGGATTGCGCCTTTTGTTGGAGCTGCCTGTGCTGCGTTATTTATGCACGGATTTTTCCATATTGTTTAATAACCGGATAATTTTAAAGTGAAACTGGTGTGGTGACGATAGTGAGTAGAATTGAAGTACGAGTGGCGACAAAAGGGGATTTGCCAGTGATGGCACAAATCTATTTGGAAGATCGCCAACGTTATTTTAGTTGGGTACTTAATCCACAATTAACGGATTTAGTGGCAGAAACGAAACGTGAACGATTAATTGTTGCGCTAATTGATGATCAAGTGGTTGGTTTTGCGGCCTTATATGAGCTCATCAGTTTTGTGCATCTTTTATTTGTGGCGCCGCAATCTCAACAGCAAGGCGTTGGATTAGTTTTAATTAAAGCACTCAGACGGATGGCACGTGAACCGCTGACACTTAAATGTGTCCAGCGTAATAGTTCTGCATTAGCTTTTTACCAGCAAATTGGTTTTGTGATCACTAAGGATAATCAATATGCGACACCACCGAACTTCACCTTAAAACTAGTTCATCCTGATTGGAATTAGCCAGTAATATTTAAACACTTTTTTGTTAAACGCTTATCAAATTAAAAAATAATTGAATATTTTGAAACGTGAATGATCGGCTATCTTGCTGTGTGGTATAACTTTAAATCGTACATTAAAGATAGACGATTAGCTCACGTTTTTTTGTGGAAAGGATTTGCCGGAATTCCTTGCGTCCGTAGTAATTTTACGTTACAGTAGACAGAGTACGTGAAACATTAAATGTTTCACGAAGCTTAGGAAAAGGTGGATGTAAATGACTCCAACAGCATTTAAAGCTGCATTGGCTGAACACGATATTCAGCTGAGTGACCAACAAATGGCTCAGTTTGCAACTTATTTTAAATTATTGGTTGCAACTAACGAAAAGATGAATTTAACTAGTATTACCGATGAAGCAGGGGTTTATTTAAAACATTTCTATGACTCACTAACACCAAGTTTTTACGTAGAATCATTGCGCCACGAAGCATTAACAATCTGTGATGTTGGTGCCGGTGCTGGCTTTCCATCGTTACCCTTGAAAATTGCTTTTCCACAATTGAAGATCACAATTGTAGATTCACTGAATAAACGAATTAAATTTTTAAATGAGCTTGCTGCCGCGCTTAATTTAAGTGACGTTGCTTTTTATCATGATCGGGCAGAGCTTTTTGGTAGCAAGCGTAGTGAGCACCGCGAAAGCTTTGACTTGGTCACTGCACGGGCAGTAGCTAGGTTAAACGTTTTAAGCGAGCTCTGTTTACCGCTTGTTAAAAAGGGGGGCCAATTTATCGCCTTGAAAGGCCAGTTACCTGCTGCCGAATTAACCGAGGCCAAATACGCAATTCATTTGTTAGGTGGTAATCTAGCAACTAACGAGGCCTTTGAGCTACCTGATAATGGTGGCGCGCGGCAGTTATTGACTATTGTTAAGCGCCGCCAAACACCTAAGCGCTATCCAAGGCGGGCAGGTGTCCCCAATAAGGAGCCGCTAGTTGAGAAACCACTGAATTAAATCACAAAAATGAAGGAGTATTAATCATGGCGCTTTCGTCATTTTTTGGCAATAATCACCATAAAACTGAAGTTACCAATAAAGTTGTCTTAATTCCAACTGCACAAATTGTCCCTAATCGATTTCAACCACGTCAAGTTTTCAACGCCGCTAAAATTTCTGAATTGGCGGACACAATTCGGCAACATGGATTACTACAACCGATTGTTTTACGTAAATACCATCAAGATCACTATGAAATTGTCGCCGGTGAACGTCGTTTTCGGGCAATTGCTGAATTAGGCTGGGAAAAAGTGTCGGCAATTGTTACGCCCCTTGACGATCAAGAGACTGCATCAATGGCCCTGATTGAAAATTTACAACGGGAAGAATTAACGGTTATTGAAGAGGCGCGGGCTTACCAAAAGCTAATGACGTTGAATGAACTCACCCAGGAAGCGCTGGCAAGGCGAATCGGTAAGAGTCAATCGTTTGTCGCAAATAAATTACGTTTGTTAAAATTGGCACAGCCAGTTCAAGATGCGTTGCTGGCCCAAGAAATAACTGAACGGCACGGTCGTAGTTTGTTATCCTTGAATACAAGGTTTCAAATAAAAATGCTAGCTAAAATTAAAACTGAACACTTAACCGTTAAACAAACAGATGAACTAATCAAAACCGTTTTACAGACGGCAAAATTACCTAAACAAACTGGTAGTACAAAACAAGCAAAGAAGCCGCTGACTAAGCGGCAAACTAAGTCTGCGATTGCGGCAATTAGGCGGTCCCTACAGTATTATCAGGACGCTGGGATGGCCGTTAAGGAAAATGAAGAGAATTTGGCGGATGTGTACCGAATTACAATTGAGTTGCCAAAAAAATAGTTGAAAGAGGTGAGGACCACTCATGACACAAATTATTGCCGTAGCGAACCAAAAAGGTGGTGTTGGTAAAACAACTACCACAATTAATTTGGGCGCTTGCTTGGCAGATTTGGGACAGAAAGTTTTACTAATTGACGCTGATGCTCAAGGAAACGCCACAAGTGGGGTTGGAATTGAGAAGGGTACAATTGATAAAGATATCTATGATGTCTTAATTGATGAGTATCCGCTGGCGAAAGTCATTCAACCAACGCAACGTGAAAATTTAGATATTGTGCCCGCAACGATTCAGTTGGCCGGGGCAGAAATTGAATTAACAACGCGAATGGCCCGGGAATCACGTTTGAAAACAAGTCTCAAGGCGATTGAAGGACAGTATGATTTCATTTTGATTGATTGTCCACCGTCGCTAGGTAATTTAACGATTAATGCTTTTACGGCCAGTCATTCGATTTTAATCCCTGTACAAAGTGAGTATTATGCACTGGAAGGGCTAAGCCAGCTTTTAAATACGATTCACCTAGTTCAAAAACATTTCAATCCCCAACTCAAAATTGAAGGTGTCTTGTTAACCATGTATGATGCGCGAACTAATTTAGGTGCTGAAGTGGTGGCGGAAGTTCGCAAATATTTCCCGGAAAATGTTTACCAAACCATTATTCCGCGTAATGTTCGGCTATCGGAGGCACCCAGTCACGGGTTACCAATCATTGATTACGATCCCCGATCAAAGGGTGCAGAAGTCTACCAAAAATTGGCAAAGGAAGTGCTAACAGCCAATGGCAAATAAACAACATAAAAGTTTGGGCCGGGGAATGGACGCACTATTCGCGGACATCGATAATTTTGACGAAAAAAAAGCAACCGAAACGGTCGTTGAAATAGCGTTGCCGGATATTCGTCCCAATCCTTATCAGCCTAGGAAAATGTTTGATCAAACTGCGTTAAATGAACTCGCAGATTCAATTAAGAAGAATGGTGTTTTTCAACCAATTATTGTGCGCCAAAGTATTAACGGGTACGAAATTATTGCTGGTGAACGGCGTTTCCGTGCTTCAAAATTAGCCAATAAAACGATGATTCCGGCGATTGTGCGTGAAGCCGACGAAACACTTATGCTGGAAGTTGCCGTTTTAGAAAATTTACAGCGGGAAGACTTAACACCAATCGAAGAAGCCGAAGCCTACGCAACTTTGATGAAAAAGTTAAAGCTGACGCAAGCCCAAGTTTCCGCTCGTTTGGGTAAAAGTCGACCGTATATTGCCAATTATTTACGTTTGCAAACTTTGCCGACGGAAGTGAAGTTGTTACTTCAAGACCAGAAGCTGTCAATGGGGCAGGCCCGGACACTACTTGGCCTGCATGATAAGCATAAAATGGTAGCACTGGCCAAACGCACAGTAAAAGAAAGTTTGACTGTCCGCCAATTAGAGAAAATCGTAAACGAACTCAACGCCGAAAAGCCAGCAACAAAGGTAGCATTAGAGAAATCACCTTATCTGCGGGCTAGCGAAACACGCCTGCAGGATAAGTTTGGAACTAAAGTTAATATTGCAGCTCACGGTGAAAAAGGTAAAATTGAGATTGGTTATCTATCGACCGACGACCTTAATCGAATCTTAGAAATATTGGGTGTTATCGACGATTAAATGTAACCATTGAGGAGGCCGTTTAATGTTTGATTTAAATGACATTGTGGAAATGAAAAAGCCCCATGCGTGTGGAACAAACCGTTGGAAGATTATTCGGATGGGCGCCGATATTAAGATTCAATGTACAGGCTGTCAACACATTGTGCTCATGTCGCGCCGTGATTTTACCAAAAAAATGAAAAAAGTTTTGGAAAAAGCACCTAAAGATGAAAAAGATTAGCAAATGTTTTGTTTTATGCGAAAATGCAGTACAATCCTGATTTTTAGGCGGCTACGGTGAGCCTTTCTGCGTGGCTGGGAATATTATTTTAAATTAGAAAACTTAAAGAAGAGAGTGACATAAAAATGGCTTTAACAGCAGGTATCGTTGGGCTACCCAACGTTGGTAAGTCAACATTATTTAACGCAATTACAAAGGCCGGTGCCGAAATGGCGAATTATCCATTTGCAACAATCGACCCTAACGTTGGAATGGTGGAAGTTCCTGACAAGCGTCTGGATCGAATTCAGGAAATTATTCCGGCTAAAAAAGTTGTTCCAACTACTTTTGAATTTACAGATATCGCCGGAATCGTTAAGGGTGCTAGTAAAGGTGAAGGCCTTGGAAATAAATTCTTAGAGAATATTCGCCGTGTAGATGCGATCGTGCACGTTGTTCGGGCATTTGACGATGATAATATTACCTCAGTTACTGGAACTGTTGATCCGCTGGATGATATTGATACAATTAACTTGGAACTTGGTTTGGCCGATTTAGATAGTGTTAATAAACGATTGGTCAAAGTTGAACGTGATGCTAAGTCACGTGACAAGGACATACTTGCTGAGCTGGCTGTTCTGCAAAAAATTAAACCAGTACTTGAAAACGGCGATTCGGTTCGTTCAATTGAGTTTGATGAAGATGAACAAAGGATCGTCAAGGGGTTATTTTTATTAACTGCTAAGCCGGTTTTATACGTTGCTAATATCGCCGAAGATGATATGGCGGCGCCAGAAGAATCAAAGTACGTTAAGCAAATTGAAGATTACGCAAAAAAAGAAGGCGCCAAAACAATTGGTGTTTCAGCGAAAACCGAAGAGGAAATTGCAGAATTAGATGACGCTGACAAAGCAGATTTTCTTGAAGCGGAAGGGGTCGCGGAGTCTGGGCTAGATCGTTTAATCCGTGCTTCTTATCATTTATTAGGCCTAGGGACCTTCTTTACTGCTGGTGGCAAGGAAACCCGGGCTTGGACGTTTAAGCGTGGTATCAAGGCACCACAAGCAGCAGGTATTATTCATTCTGACTTTGAACGTGGCTTTATTCGTGCCGAAACCTTCTCATTTAGTGATTTGGATGAATTAGGTAGTATGGCGGCAGTTCGTGAGGCCGGCAAATTACGGCTTGAGGGAAAAGATTACGTTGTTCAAGATGGCGATATTATTGAATTCCGCTTTAACGTCTAACGGAAAAGCGGTATAAAGCACGGTTACACTAAATTAGCATGGAAAATACTAATAAAGGTATTTTCCAAACGCGACCTAAATAGAAAAAGACCAGTTTTGGCACGTCCAAGCTAATTTAAAAAATGCCTTTATAAAATAAATTTCTACAGCTGAAATAATCATCAAAAATAGGAGCGTGACAACGTGAGCGAAGAAGATGAATCAAAACGTAATGAAGGTGTACAAAAACACGATAAGCCGGCACCAAAAACGCCAACTGAAATGGTTGATCGTTTAACCAAACGGAATGCGGAATACATGTTTCGTTTGAAAAAGGCGTTAACGGAGACCAAGTTAACTGCGGAACAACAGACGCAAGCCTACAGTGAAATGTTACCCCAACTAATTGAAGGCCAAAAGAAGGGGCAAACGGCGCGCCAACAATTTGGTACGGTTACTGAACGTGTCCAAGCGATAGTTGATGGTCCCAAAAAGGGCCGCGAAGCCAATACTAATCGTTGGTTAGTGATGTTGGATAACACACTGATGATTTTCATGATTTTTACGTTAATGTATGGGATCACCGGAATGCTTTCAAAACAGCCGCAAAAAGAAGCAGCGATGGGTATCTTATCTCTAGTAATTGTTTCGCTTGCGGCTGGCTTTGGTTCCGAAGAATTAATGCGATTAATCGGACCACGCGATAAAAAGAAAAAGCGCATGGCTTGGTGGAAACTGTTATTAATGGGTGTTGGTGGCTTTATTGTTTTGATGTTGGTTTATATAGTAACATCAATGATTCCAGGTCCACTTAATGCCGTCTTACCAGGTGTTGTTTACTTAGTACTTGGTGCCTTAACCTTTGTGGTACGTTTGTACTTGAAGCGTCGGTTTAATATTCAAGGGACAATGTTTTAATACTTTTTAAATAAAAGATAGAAAATGCAAAAGGTGGCAGGACAAAATTCAATTTTGTCCTACCACCTTTTTATTGACCTCAAATATTTTTATTGATAACTGAACGTTACTGCTCTTTAGTTATCCCGTGGGACTTGAATGGTAGTTAGGTGATCTAACGTCATTCGTTGTTTAAGTGCATCGATAATTTTTATGCCGGAGCTAGTACCAATTCGTTCAGCACCTGCCGCCAACATAGCCAAAAAATCATCGGAGTTGCGAATGCCACCGGCGGCCTTGACCTTGACGTGTTCGCCAACAGTCTGTTTCATTAACCGAACGTCGGCCAAATTAGCGCCGCTTGGGCCGAATCCAGTTGCCGTTTTAATAAAATCGGGTTGAACATCACGGGCAATCTCAGCCATTTTTTGAATTTCGGCCTTAGTTAGGTAAGAATTTTCAAAAATCACTTTACACAAAATATTTTTTGAGTGACAGGCAGTGACAATTGTCTGCATTTCTTTTTCAAGGTAGGCGTAATTTTTGTTTCTTAATTCAGTAATGTTAATGACGTAGTCAATCTCGTCAGCACCGTTTTCAATAGCATCTTTAGTTTCAAAAAGTTTTGCGGCGATCGTTGTTTGGCCAAAGGGAAAACTAATTGCGGCACCGGTATGGATATCAGTACCTTGTAATAAATTAGCACAAAATTTAGTTTGAACTTGGTTGATTGCCACCATTTTGAAATGGTACTGGCGGGCTTCAGCGCAAAGCTTTCCCATATCACTAGGTGTTGCGTCAGCGTGTAGATTGGTGTGGTCAATGAATCGGGCGAATTGATCAAGTGTATATTCTGACATAATAAACCTCCAATTTAGTGTATATGAAAACCATAACCTTTCTAAGCAAGCGCTGTCAAATTAATATTAGGTGGCGGCCGAGCATGTTTGAAAAGGCCATTATCGCAAGTATAGTTAGGCCAAATATTAGTAAAAGTCATTTCCGAACACGACCTAAGTTAGTTTTTAAAAGAGTCACTTGTGATGTAGGCGGTATTCAAAATTAAATGTGTTTGCTATACTTAAACGACTAATAAAGAAATACCATAACAGCAAGAAAATATTTGTTTGGGACACTTTAACGCTGCAAAATTCAACTAAATCAGGCTTTAAGCGCGTTATCTAGCGCGCTTAAAAAAAGGAGGACACTTAGATGGCTACTATCTTATTTTTTGTAAAGATTCGAAAAAATGAATCAGTAAACGTTTACTAGAATGGTCGATTAGACAATGTTTTGATCGGCCATTAATAAAGGAGATCAAAATATGAAAGACAACTGGCAACACCGAGCATACCTATTTCTATTTAGCCAAAACATATCATTATTTGGTTCAATGGTGACTGGATTCGCAATTACTTGGTATATTTCGCTTAAAACTAATTCAGGTATCTGGCTTTCACTAGCAACAGTCTGTACACTTTTACCACAAATCATTGTGGCTCTGATAGGTGGAAGCCTAGCGGATCGCCATTCACGTAAGTGGTTAATTATTTTCTCTGACGGTGGGATTGCGTTGGCAACATTGGTTTTACTAATCCTGTTTAGTTTAGGCCAGCAAGCAATGTGGCTATTATTAGTTTTTGCAGCCATTCGCTCGATTGGCCAAGGATTACAGCAGCCTGCGGTCAGTTCGGCTTACCCGCAACTGGTGCCCAAAAGTAACCTCACGCAAATTAATGGTTTGAACCAAACCTTGATGTCACTATCGAACATACTGGCGCCGGTTATTGGGGGCCTAATTCTTGCAAATTTTAATCTAAAGTTTGCGTTTTTAATCGATATTGTTACAGCCATGGTCGAAATCGTTTGCTTATTAAGTCTTAAATTTCCACAGTTTATCCAAGTGGAAAATGAGCGGCCAACTATTCGTCAAACGCTGTTCGGTGGTCTGCGTTACGTTCAGCAGACAACCGTTTTAAAACATTTGTTATTTATTTATACAAGTACCTTTTTATTTATGGTGCCGGTCATGGTTTTAAGTTTACTGCTAATTCAACGGCGGTATGGTGCCACCGTTACTAATCTAACGTGGCAGGAAGTTATTTGGGCAAGTGGCTCGATTATTGGTGGATTGGTCATCACCAAACAAAAGAAATTTAAAAATAATCAACAAGTGTTAACTATCTCGGTCGCTCTTTTTGGCGTAATCATGGCAGCCATGGGAATTGTGCCAAACTTTATTGGTTATCTATTTTTGGCCTTTGGTTGTGGATTAATGATGCCTTATATGATGACCGCGCAAACAGTGATTATTCAAAATACAACGACGGAACAATGGATGGGGCGTATCTTTGCAGTTTTTCAGGTCGCCAGTAATCTGATGATTTTGGTTGGGACGCTCCTGTTTGGCCCACTTGCTGATTATTTACCAGTCCAATGGCTATTTATTCTCTGTGGTAGTTTGATGCTATTGTGTGCTTTGATTTATCGGCAAGTTACTAAGGTTGTTAAGCCGTAGATTAAAAAGCGATTAAAAATAATTGTTGACAGCTCATTGATATTACATTATTCTATTATCATTATCTTAATTTGAAGGGAGGTCATCATAGTGAATCAATTAAATAATCAATTAGTTCAGGTGGCCTCCGTAAATCAAAATACAGCCCTCCTACTCAAAAGCAAGGACCTAACAAAGTAATCTAACTTGTTTAGATGAAAAATGTTAAGCCCTTATTCTGCTTTTTAGTAATGAGGGCCCACGACTGTTTACCTCATTCCTAATCGAATGAGGTTTTTTTATTAGAAAAATGAGGGGGATAGCGATTATCGACTAGGTATAACAAACAACTAAAAAGGGAGATTGATTATGATGAAAAAAGGGACAAAACGAATTATGGGGATTATGGCGGCCATTTTATTAAGTGGTACTTTGGCGGGTTGTGGCAATGCAAGTTCCAGCAATAAAGGCAATGAGGCCGGCAAGACAATCAAAATTGGGGTCAATATGGAGTTGTCTGGGTCGGCCGCTGCCTACGGTAATACGCAAAAACAAGGGATTCAGTTAGCCGTTGATCAGATTAACCAAAAGGGTGGTATTAAAGTTGACGGTAAAAAGAAAAAGGTTCAATTAGTAGTTCGTGATAATAAAACAAATAGTTCGGAAGCAACTTCAGTCGCGGCAAAGTTAGTTAATAATGATAAGGTGGTTGCTGTTGTTGGGCCCGCGACAACTAACGCTGGTACCGCCGCAATTCCAAATATGACCAAGGCAGCCGTGCCACAAGTTAGTCCTTCCGCAACCGATCCAAATTATACCTTAGACAAAGATGGTAAGGTGCAACCGTATGTATTCCGGGCTTGTTATCAAAATAATTTCCAAGGTAAAACGGGTGCCAGTTTCACCGAAAATAATTTACACGCTAAGCGGGCCGTTATACTGGCTGATAAATCTAGTGATTACGGCACAGGTTTAACTGAGGCTTTTAAGAAAAATTATAAAGGCAAAGTTGTGATGACGCAGTATTTCCAGGAAGGTGATAAGGATTTTAATGCGGCCTTGACTCAATTAAAATCAAAGAAATTTGATGCTATTTACGTTCCAGGTTACTATTCTGAGATTGGCCTGATTATTAAACAAGCGCGGCAGATGGGAATTAAACAGCCAATCGTTGGAACTGATGGGATGGCCGATCCTAAATTAGCCCAGATCGCTGGTAACAAGAATGCAAATAATGTTTACTACACAACACCATTCTCCGCCAAAACGGCTACCGATGATACTCAGGTTCAGAGCTTTATGACGGCCTTCAAAAATAAATTTCACACAACGGCCCCAACTTTTTCGGCTTTAAGCTATGATTCGGTTTATATGATCAAACAGGCCATTGAAAAAGAAAATTCAACTAACTCAGTCAAAATTGCAACTGGTTTGGCCCATTTGAAAAACTTTAATGGCGTGACTGGTAAAACAACAATTGATAAGGAGCATAATCCGCAAAAGCCGATTGCCGTTGAACAATTAACTGACGGAAAAGTGACTAAGGCCTACGCAATTAAGTAGGTTTAACTGCTTGGCCAAGATTTATTAAGTGGCACCGGTATGTTAAACTTAATGTGGTGGTTCGAAAAATGCCCACCTAAAAAAACTAGAATCGAGGTTAGATTCATGGAAAAAACACAGATAAAGACGGCGACCTTAACGAAGGCTGGCTTAATTGCTGGACTGTACGTTGCAATTTCACTTGTAATTGCGCCTTATAGTTTTGGTGCCGTTCAGTTTCGTTTTGCAGAAATGTTCAATCATTTGGCCGTTTTTAATAAACGCTATATTTGGGCTTTGACGCTAGGCTGTTTAATTACTAATTTCTTTTCTCCGCTAGGTGTTATTGACGTTGTTTGTGGAACGTTGGGCACCTTAGTGATGACAACGATTAGTTATTTTGTCAGCCGTTACGTTAAATCTGTTGCGCTAAAACTGACGATTAGTACTGTAGTTTGCACGTTAGCAATGTGGAGCGTTGCCTTGGAATTACACGTTATTAATCACCTACCATTTTGGCCAACTTATTTGACGGTGGCTATTGGAGAATTGGCTTCAATGGTCGTTGGTGGTTTCTTGATTTATGCCGTTTCACGCCAAATTGATTTAACTAAATAAGATTTTAAACGGACAGATCAAAAATATTGGTTCTTGTAGATTAACTTAATTTATTGGTTAATTAAGTTGAATGCAGGCTGGTATTTTTGACCTGTTTTTTTGTGTCATTACAGGTGCCAATAAATAAGTTTCCTGATCTATTTTTAAGACTGCTAAAAAAATACGGGAAAGCTTTTATTGGGCCTCCTTTTCTGGTATATTAAGTTTATACGTAAATTAGAATGAATCTAATAAACTAGTGAGTATCATTAGTCTTAATTTTAGTAAGGAGAGGAACAAAATGCCAATTGATATTAATAATGCACAGGATGTCTATAAGGATGCCGGTGACAACATTAATTTTACAACATTATTATTAAAGCGTACGAACCAAGGCGCTGAACTGGAGGCAGTTCAAGAGCTGGCAGAACGAATTCCGGCCGTGATTCGTAGCATGAATGTGCGTTACCCGAAGGCCTATTTAAAGGTTACTTTTGGAATTGGCTCTAGTGCTTGGGATTACCTCTTTCCTGCAGCGGCTAAGCCCAAAGAGTTGGTTGATTTTGAGCAAATTGAAGGTCCTAAGTATACTGCTGTTGCCACACCGGGCGATCTTTTTTTCCACGTTCGTGCACATGAAATGGCGGTTGTTTATGAAGTGATGGACCAATTGATGCAATTTATCCGGCCGGTAACAACAGTGGCCGATGAAACGCACGGTTTTCGCTATTTTGAGGGTCGGGCCGTCATCGGTTTTATTGACGGAAGTGAAAATCCAGATCCAGGTGAAGCGGCCGAGTATGCATTAGTCGGTGATGAGGACCCAGAATTTATTGATGGTTCTTACGCCTTTGCCCAAAAATACATTCATAATATGAAGGCTTGGAATAAAACCACTACTGAGGATCAAGAAAAGACAATTGGGCGGAAAAAATATTCTGATTTAGAATTATCTGATGAAGAGAAAGCAAAGAACGCCCACAATGTTGTTTCGCAGGATAACGATGGTGGGGTAGAACATAAGATTGTTCGCATGAACGTTCCTTTTTCTAACCCCGGTAAGGAAGTTACGGGAACTTATTTTATTGGCTACGGTCATTACACAGTAACGCGGCGGATGTTAGAGAGCATGTTTACTAACAGCGACCGACTACTTGATTTCAGTACACCAATTACTGGCGCGGTATATTTTGTTCCTTCAAAATCCATTTTAGATAAGATTAGCGCTGGGGAACTTTAAGCTTGATTGAAACATACTGTTCACTTACATGGTTCGCAAAAGTAAAAAAGGCCACTTGATAGGAGGGCCTTTTTTGCTGCCCAAAATATACTTGTGGCTAAATGTGGCATACTAGATCGTAGTTTAAAATAATGTTACTAATAGCTTTCTAACCAATATCGAGAATTTAAACGGTTACTTTCCAGATAGAAAAATTTAAAGGAGCAAATAGCATGGAGAAGTGGTCACCACAAAAAATTAAATTGTTTCAGGAAAAATTATTAGATTGGTATGATCAAGAAGGTCGTGATTTACCTTGGCGTAAGGATCATGATCCCTATCATGTATGGGTTTCAGAAATCATGTTACAGCAAACGCAAGTTAAGACGGTGATTCCCTATTATCAACGATTCATGACGCTATTTCCAACGGTTAGTGCGCTGGCAGCGGCACCGGAGGATCAATTATTAAAGGCCTGGGAGGGGTTAGGCTATTACTCCCGGGTGCGAAATATGCAAAAGGCAGCTCAACAAATTATGGCCGATTATGGAGGACAGTGGCCGAATACTGCAGCTGAATTGCAAAAATTAAGTGGTATCGGGCCATATACGGCTGGCGCAATTGCTAGTATTGCCTTTGATGAAAAGGTTCCTGCAATTGACGGTAATGCATTTCGCGTTTTTTCACGATTATTTGAAGTTGATGTGGATATTACGAAACCACAAGCCCAGCCGGTTTTTTATTCACTTATTGAAGAAGTTATGCCGGCAGAACGGCCCGGAGACTTCAACCAAGCCATTATGGATCTAGGCTCAAGTTATATGACGGCCAAGAATCCAGATAGTGAGCACTCACCCGTGAAGGAATTTAATCAAGCTTATTTAGACGGTAAAGAATTGGCTTACCCAGTTCGGACAAAAAAGCCCCGCCCAGTGCCAGTTAATTACGTTGCGTTAGTTATTAAAACGCCGCAGGGCTATTTGTTAGAGCAACGTTCAAGTAAGGGAATGTTAGCCAACTTATGGACCTTCCCACTGGTGAAGTGGCAGGATTTAAGTGACGACGAGGATCTAAAAACGGTGGCACTTCCCCAGCTAGCGACAGATTATTTGGTTAGTACCAGCAATTTACGCTTGAAGTTCCGTTTATTACCGGCAAAAATAGTTACGCATACTTTTACCCACCAGAAATGGTCACTAACTTTATTATTTGCAGAAACAACCACCAAACAGGACCTAAGTTTCTTCCCCGGTCGTTTAATTAAGGCCAGCGATTTTGCCAGCGTAACTTGGCCCAAGGTACAACAAAAGCTATGGGATGAGTACCAGAAAAGTTTGTCCGTTGATTAAATGAAGTTGTTAAGTACAAATAATTGTGCTTTAGGTTGACCACCGCTATAATGATTTTATTTCCAAAAACTTTGGCATAATCTACCAAATAGATAACAATAAGTAATACTAAAGAATCTAGGAGGATCATTTAAAATGGCAAAATTAACTCAGGCGATGAAGGACATGCTAACCAATAATTTGGCTTATATTGCAACAGTAGATGATGATGGAAATCCGGATATTGGACCGAAAATGTCATTACGAGTGCTTGATGATTCGCATTTAATCTATAATGAAATGACGGCCAAGCAAACGATGCGCAACATTGCGACTAATGGTAAGGCAATTGTTGCTGCGGCGAGCCTAGATAATATGAAAGGTTTTCGTTTTGCCGGAACTGCCAAACTATATACGACTGGCCCGTACTTTGATAATGCTATGGAATGGGCGAAAGTAGGGCATCCAGCCCCTAAGTCTGCCGGAGTCATCACCATCGACAGAATTTATACATTGGATGCCGGACCATTAGCAGGCGAATTAGTTCAAGAATAATAAAGTGCGCGACTGGTTAAGATTATTGGCCGGTCGTGCTTTTTTTATGCCTTTTAGGACTTAAAGCAGGTACTGTTCCAAGATGGAGGGGTAAAAATGGCTAAAATAATACAGAGCACGGATGTTATTTACCAAGATAAATTAGGACTTACTTTGGATGTTTATCGAAATCAGGAGCAACAAAATGGTGGTGCTCTAATCGATTTACATGGTGGTGGCTGGTTTCGTGGTGATAAGGCTAAGGATCGTGACTTGGCCATGCAGTTGGCGCAACTGGGTTACCTAGTTGTGGTTCCTAACTATCGCTTAACGCCGCTTGCCTATTTTCCCGAACCAATTGCAGATGTAGCTGCCGTGGTGGAATGGCTTCGACAAAGTAAGGAGATTTTTGATCGGCAACGCATTGGTGCAATTGGATCTTCAGCGGGTGGTAATCTGGCCATCGAGTTAGCAATTCGTTATGGTATTCCCGCCGTTTCATGGTCAGGCATTATTGAAATCGATGACTGGCTAGAGAACCATAAGGACGTTGTTGCAGCTGCCGATACAAAACAAGATTTTGTGAAAACTGCCAGTGCAAAGATTAATCAAAGTGGCGCTAATGATTCGTTTTATAAATGGTTTGTTTTAAATTATTTAAAAAATAATGTTAAACAGGCCGGTGCAGCATCGCTAGTTCACCGTTTAAGTGTGACTACTGGCCCGTTATTTTTGGCAAATTCACTGAATGAGTTTGTGCCAACCGCTGGTGTTCTAAATCTACAACGCCGGTTAGTTGAATTAGGGGTGCCAACAATGACCAAATTATTGGCCGGTAGCGAACATGCTAAAGGCTATTTAGAACGGGTAATGCCCGCAACACAGGCATTTTTGGCTGAGTTTGTTTAGTCGGCGAGTGGTTAAAGGTTTATAAGGTAGGCAAAAATTTTTCTAGCGGCCGCTAGTAGTGGCAAGTTAGGCAACCGTTTCTTTTCCAAACACGACTTAAATTCAGGATTATTTTAATCAATATTTAACAATGAATTTAGTCTTGAAACACTAATTAAATACCGCTTTGAGCATGTCGAAACGTAGGTAGTCTTTAAAAACAGACTTGACAGATTAAAAAATAGCTACTATAGTTTTATTAAACTTTAATTTAAATATCATAATGTACTGACGAGAAGAGTAGCAATTGACCGAATTAAAAGAGACCTTCTGCTTGCTGCAAGGAAGGAATTGGGTGGTTGTGAAAATGAACTTTGAGTATGTAATTAGGTTCACGCTTAATTACCGTCTGGCCAACGATAAGTGGTCACTACTTTCGCGAATAGTGGGGTAGTTGAGGCGCTTTTTGCGTAAAAATAGGTGGTACCACGATTAATAATCGTCCTTGGATTCTTTGGAATCCAAGGACTTTTTTGTTGGTCTTGATCATATTTCAAAATATTTCTGTTAGTAATTCTGATCGATTTAATAAAAAATGAGCGCCTTTTAGGCACACTTTAATTTGTAAATTAATAAAGGAGATTTTTTCATGTCATTAACTGATTTGTTCCAAAAGAAAACGGTTTTCTCGTTCGAGGTTTTTCCACCCAAGGCAACAACACCGGCGGAAAAATTACAGGCAACCTTACATAACCTTCAAGCGATTCACCCCGATTTTATTTCGGTTACCTTGGGTGCGGGCGGCACTGGTCGCTATGGGGCAACGGTGGATATTGCCGATATGATTCAAAATCAATTAGGTATTACGGCTGTTTCGCATATTCCTGGTCTTTATTTGAGCGAGGATGATGTGCTAAATTTACTGCAAAAACTTGCCGAACGGAATGTTCACAACGTATTGGCTTTACGCGGTGATCGAGTTCCCGGCCGCGAACCACTAGGCGTATTTAAGCACGCGGATCAGTTAACCACCTTTATTAAACAAAATAGTGATTTCGACGTCATGGGTGCATGTTACCCTTATACGCATAAGGATGCGACGTCGGGCGTTGCTGACATTCAACATTTGGCCAATAAAGTAGCAGCCGGCGCAGACCATTTAATTTCGCAGATTTTCTTTGACAATAATCAATTTTATAATTTCCGTGAAAAGGCCGAACTGGCCGGAATTAATGTGCCGATTGAAGCTGGTATTATGCCAGTCACTAATAAACGGCAGATTGAAAATATCACCTCTGTTGCGGGTGTTCCTTTACCAGAAAAGTTCACCTGCATGATGGAACGTTACGCAGACAATAAAGAGGCGTTACGGGATGCTGGAATTGCCTACGCAATCGATCAGATCGTTGATTTAGTTGCTCAGGGGGTTGATGGTGTTCATCTATACACGATGAATAACAGTTACGTTGCGCAACGAATTTGGGACGCAACGGCCTCACTATTTCAGGCTTCGGCAACAACGACAAAGTAGCACTTTAACTTTACCCCCGGTATTGGACCGAAATTCAATACCGGGGGTTTTACTATGACCAAATATATTACGCAATTCAAGCTTTATGTTATTAAGGCCTAGCTGGCTTCTTCACTGGGCAGCAAATTGAATGCCGGCAAGTTCTAGTTGTTCTAAATAATGACTTAGGCCTGCCAATGGTCGACCTGAATAAAGGACAATTTTTGCTTTCTAGGTAATAGCAGTTTGGATCGCATGAATTGTAGTCGTTGTCAGCTCATTTTGTGAATTCAGTAAAATTCTACCAACTCCGATTGCAATCATTTTTATTGGCAGATGCGTTTTCTCCTTTTATCCTTGGTAGGATTAAACGGTTAATTCAATTTGATTGCCTTCAGGATCACAGACGACGCTTTCGTAATAGTTATCGCCAGTGACACGTGGCCCGCTCAAATGTTGATAGCCGGCTTCGGTAATTTTGGCTGATAATGTGTCAACGGCTTGTCTAGAACCTAAAGCAAAGGCCAAATGCTGATAACCCAGCGGATATCCAGTTAAGCGACTTGAATTGAGATCAGCCCGGGTGCAGACTTCTAAACGCGCACCATCTGAAAAAGTTAAAAACTGTGAAGTAAACGTTGTTCGCGGATTGTGATATTTTGCCGATGCCACAGCACCGAAGTATTTTTCGTAAAAAGAAACGGTTTGTTCAAGTTTTGATACAAATAATCCAACATGTTCAATTTTCATTATTTTCACCTCAAATAATTACTTTTGTAATAGCAGATTGTAAGAACCTAGAAGTTGGTGAAAAAGGTAATCCAAAAACGATTTTTAGGGATGAAAAAGAGGTCTAACGGTAATCTTTCACGCCTTTAGACCTCTTTGCTTATTCCTTTGCCGTTTTTTCTAACCATTCGGTATCGTCAGGGCTGCGGCTACCACGTTGATTTTTATCAATTGCAGCGATTTTGGCCATTTCTTCATCGGATAGGCTAAAATCAAAAATGTCGCGATTTTGTTGGATTCGATTTTCATGGATTGATTTTGGAATGACAATTTCACCACGTTGTACGTGCCAACGTAAAATGATTTGTGCCGTTGACTTGGCATGCTTTTTAGCCAATTCAGTTAAGGTAGGGTCATTAAGAACGTTGCCCTTTCCTTGACCTAACGGGCCCCAAGCCTCGTGGGCAATATTATGTTTTGCCATGAAGTCGTGTAGTTCTTTTTGCTGGAAGTAAGGGTGCGTTTCAATTTGGTTAACAACTGGAACAACCTCAGTGTGAGCCATTAGGTCTTCTAGATGGTGAATCTGGAAGTTAGAGACCCCAATTGCCCGAATTTTACCGGCGTGATACAGTTCTTCCATAGCTTTCCAACTCTCAATGTAGTTAGGACTTGGCCAGTGAATTAAATACATGTCCAGATAATCAACGCCTAATCGTTTCAAAGAAGCATTGAAGGCAGCCTTTGTTTCTTCATAGCCGTGATCGCTGTTCCATAGTTTAGAAGTAATGAACAAATCTTTGCGGTCAAGCTTGCTTTCTTTGATCGCCTCACCAACGGTCGTTTCATTTTCGTAAATCATTGCCGTATCAATGTGGCGGTAATCGGCGGCAAGCGCCCATTTAATCGATTGTTTGAGTTCGTTAGCGTCTTTGACTAAGAACACACCAAGACCGAGCTGGGGAATCTTAACACCGTTATTTAAAGTTACGTTAGGAATCTGATTATTCAAGTTGTGCCACTCCCTTTGTTAGTATTTGCTGGCTCATTTGCGTAAATTTGTTTGGAAAAAATAGAATCTAAGCGCCTTTCTAAACACTCTTTAGTTTAGCAGACTGGCCTTAAGCTTCAAATCTTTTCGTTTTATGGTAAGCTAATATTTGGGGGTTCAAATGGATAAAGAAAAAGATATGGCGCTAATCAATGCGGTTGTTGAAGCAGTATTAGCACCAGAATTTACTAAAATTCGGCGCTGGCTTGCCCAGCACCCTGAACCAGTGGGTGATCATTTAAAGTGGCAAGTATGGGTTGGCCACCGGCGGCAAGCAATTGGGCGTTATGAGGATAAAGTAACGAATACCACCGCAATTGCAATTCAGTCGGTTAATCAATTAGAAAAACAGCGCTCAATAAAAAAAGACAAGTAACTTCTGTTTTTCAGAAATTACTCGTCTTTTTTATTATGAACTAAAGGTTGAAAGTATCAAAATGGACCGTAACCATTGATGCCAAACGGTTATGGCACATTATATTACTAATTTCC
>NZ_RHNQ01000059.1 GCF_003946275.1 Loigolactobacillus backii | reverse complement strand
ATGTAAAAGACAAACCGATTTCTCAATTTCGAGAAGCCGGTTTGCCTTTTTTAAACGGTCGATTATTTACTGCTTACGTTGTAATTAGTAGGTCGACCTGCTAATTATCTATTGCCAGCCGGTATTGGTTTGCGCGTAACCAATATCTAAACGGAGGCAAAGACACAAAAAAACGTCCAAATCCGAAATTAATTTCAGATAAGGACGTTAATAAACGTGTTACCACCTTAGTTTGTTATTCGCTCACACGAATAACCTTTTCAGGTACGCAAAAAATATTCTTTTTGAAATACCCTAGCTCTATAATGGGAGCACCCAATGAACGCTCAAATTTCGCATTCATCGCTCAAAGATGATTTTCCAAGAAATCCACTTCACGTCATTTCACCAAGCGACGCTCTCTTTGTAAGTGTGTTTCGTGTACTTTTCTTATCACAGCGTTTAAATTACTCATTGATCTATAATGTGACTTTAATTTAAACCGTCAGCCTTTATTTGTCAACCTAATTTTTTTATTTATTTAAGTGAATAGATACCCGCTACTACTAAATTAGGCAAAGTGAAGGCATTCTTTTAAAATTAGATTTTGATAAAAATGAAATGACGCACTACTAATTTTAAGTGTAAAAATAAGACGTCTTTGAAAATTATCCTTACTTGAATTAAATGTTAATCGTCCGTAGCAGCAAGCGAATTAGTGATTTAGGCTGCGACTCGGACCTGCTTTTCCAAACACGATCTAAAATTGTAGAGTAGAATCGGGAAGCTTTTCAAAACACGCTCGCTTATCAATGTATGGGTCTTATTATTTGTAGTATACTTGAATTAGACCAAGATATGGGGGCTTTTTTATGTATAAGGCAGTTGTTTTCTTTGATTTAGACGGAACTTTATTTGATAATGATAAAAATGTAACACCTGCAAGCGTAGCGGCGATTGCACAGTTAAAGGCTAATAATATTTTACCTGTAATCGCAACGGGTCGGAGTGTTTTTGAAATTAAGGACACAATGACACATTCAGGAATCAATTCTTGCGTCTGCGCGGATGGTAGCTATATTCAAGTGAACGGAAAGATGGTCCACGCCGATTTCTTAAAAAAATCCGATATTGATGATATCACTGAGTACGCAGCAAAAAAAAGCTATCCAGTAGCCTACTATAATCCAAATGGTTTTGTCGTAAACCACGCCTCACGGCTAGTTCGGGAAAACTATAACGAATTAAAAGAGACGGTTACGGTGGATCCTGGTCAGTACTTAACAACACCAATGAATATGCTGTTTGTTTTCACACCTGAAACAGATAAACAAGATGATATTTACCGCGAACATTTTAAAGGAACTTTTAGTTTTTACCGAAATAATCAACGTGGTCTCGACGTTGTTAAATATGGTGTGTCAAAGAAATCTGGGATTGATAATTTACTGGTTAACAACAATTTAACGGATGTGCCAACTTATGGATTCGGTGATTTCTATAATGATTTACCGATGTTTGATGCTGTTGATACACCTATTGCAATGAAAAATGGTGTTCAGGCAATTAAAGATAAGGCCGCCTACGTGACGACTTCGAATATGGATAACGGTATCGTAAACGGTTTGAAACACTTTAATCTAATTTAATATGAATAAATATGCAAAAAACACCTGGGTTAGCTTATGCGACGCTAACTCAGGTGTTTTTTGGTTAATAGTCAATCTAATTTAGAAGTCTTTAAATATAGTAGCGATTTTTTGATAATCGTTATCCGCTAATTCGAGTTGAAGTGCTTTGGCGTTTGCGGTAACTTGTTCTGGCTTTTTTGCGCCTGGAATAACGACGCTAATATTAGGATTTTTGATGTACCAGGCCAAAACAAGTTGTGCGATAGTTGCAGCATAGGTTTCTGCTAACGGTTTAAGTTCGGCCACATGCGTTAAAATTTGGTCGAAGCGCTGGCCGTTAAAATCTGGATTACTGTGGCGAATATCATCTTTTGGAAAGGCGACATTACGGGAATATTTACCAGTTAATAAACCTGAGGCTAACGGAAAGAAAGGAACAAACGAAATTTCTTGTTTATGCAAGTAGGGTAGTAACTCAGTTTCGGCATCTCGGTGTAGGAGACTAAATTGATTTTCGACGACATCAATGCCACCGTCCTGATTGGCCGCCTTAATCTGCGCCAATGAAAAATTTGAAACACCGACGGCTCGGATTTTGCCGGCCTGTTTCATTTCCATTAATGCATTAATTGCCGCCGCTTTTTCAGTGTGCTTATCTGGAAAATGAATGTAAAAAATATCGATGTAATCAGTTTTTAAGCGTTCTAAGCTGGCATCAACGGCCTGCTTTAAGAACTGGGGTGAATTATTAATAACAACTTCACCACTAGAAATATCTTGCGCCGCCTTAGTTGCAATGACAATTTGCTCACGTTGGTAATCTTGAATAACAGTGCCGATCAATTCTTCGGAATGTCCCATACCATAGGCGAAGGCGGTATCTAGCATTTTAATACCATTATCTAGACCAGCCCTAACAATCCTGCGACCAACATCATCATTTAGACCTGGAAATAAGACCTGGAAATAAATTGTAACCACCAACTGCGTTAGTGCCTAAACCTAGTAACGTTGAAGTTACCTTTGATTTACCAATTGTAATCATATTATTTGTCATAAAAATAGCCTTCCTTAACTTATTAAGATTTATTGTCCAAGTTGTAAAGCTTTCATTAAATATAAATTGAACCAGCTTATAAAAAATGTTGGTAACGAAAAATAGTTGTTTTTATTTACGTAAGTTAACTATAGTGGGTGATTAAGATGTCTTCATTTTAACAAATATTTTTTAAAAGTGTTCGGATTTACTCTGGGACAGTTGATCAAGTTCGCTGGTGAAAACATGGTAATGTAGGAAGCTACCTTTCCAAATACGCTCAGGCTATTAGTCACAGAAGGTCAGTTTGATGACCTAAAATGATAATGTGCTGTGAATTGAAAATTTAGACCAATTATTTTTTTTACAGGATAAGCTGATAGCTGCTTTATTTTCATAGGTATAGACCAATGTGAACGTGATTAAATTGTCTTGTGTAAGCGATTAAACTGTGTATATTATATTAACATAACCTATTAATTATTATCCAAGGAGGGGTATAGGTATGAAAGCATATCTTCAACGAATGGGTCGTTCATTACAACTACCCGTTGCCGTTTTACCGGCTGCAGCCTTGCTTGTTGGTATTGGGCACTGGCTACCGCAAAAGTGGGCAGCAGCACAATTTTTACAATCAGGTGGTAACGCAATTTTAACCAACCTAGCACTTTTATTCGCGGTTGGTCTTGCTTTAGGGATGTCCAAGGACAAGGATGGTGCTTCGGCACTTGCTGGCTTGGTCGCCTTCATTGTTCCAGTTTACGTTTTAGATCCCGCACAAGTTTCTACATTGTTAGGAATCAAACTTTCCGCAGTTGATCCAGCATTTGCAGCGATTAAGGGAAACGTCTTAATCGGTATCATTGCAGGTTTGGTTGCGGTGGCATTATATAATCGTTTTCACGAAACAAAATTACCAATGGCATTATCATTTTTTAGTGGAAAACGTTTAGTTCCAATTCTTGCTTCACTAGTAATGCTAGTTGTTTCACTTGTTTTATTGTTTGTTTGGCCACCATTATACGAGGCTTTAGTTTCTTTTGCTAAGTTTATTGTTGGTTTAGGTGCAGTTGGTGCCGGACTTTACGGTTTCTTTAACCGTTTATTAATTCCAACTGGATTACATCAGGCTTTGAACTCAGTTTTCTGGTTTAACGTTGCTGGTATTAATGATATCGGTAAATTCTGGGCTGGTGAAGGGGTTAAAGGGGTCACCGGTATGTATCAGGCTGGCTTCTTCCCAGTAATGATGTTTGGCTTACCAGCAGGTGCTTACGCTATTTATAAGAATGCACGTCCAGAACGTAAACGTGAAACTGCTTCTTTGATGCTGGCAGGTGCTTTTGCTTCATTCTTTACCGGCGTTACTGAGCCACTTGAATTCTCGTTTATGTTTGTTGCTTGGCCATTATACGTTATTCACGCGGTTTTCACTGGGATCTCATTAGCTTTTGCTGCCTTTATGCACTGGACGGCCGGCTTTACGTTTAGTGCGGGGCTAGTTGACTTTGTGTTAAGTTCGCATTTACCAATTGCTAATATGCCGTACATGTTATTAGTTCAAGGTTTAGTAATGGCAGTTATTTACTACTTTGGTTTTGATTTTGCCATTAAGAAATTCAACTTAATGACTCCTGGTCGCGAACCCGTTGAGGAAACTACTGATGCCGATACAGATATTGAAGTTGCTACTGATTCAAGCGATGATAAATATACAGTTACGGCCAAAAAAGTTTACGCTGCTATTGGCGGTAAAGATAATATTACGGATATTGAGAATTGTACAACGCGCTTACGCCTTCAGCTAAAGGATACTGATAAAGTAAATAAGGCCGCTATTCGTGGTGCAGGTGCCGTTGGTATGAATGTGTTAGACAAAACAAATATTCAGATTGTTATTGGGACCGAAGTTCAATTCGTTGCCGATGCCTTAACGAAATTGTTTGAAACAGGAGCACCAATTAGTAACGTTGCTAATAGTCCGGCAGCACCAGCAAAACCTATAGTTGACCCTAACATTAATTCAGGTGCTGTTGATACTTTCTATAGTGTTGCTCAAGGACAATTATTGGATATTGAACAAGTTAGTGACCCAACTTTTGCGCAAAAGATGCTCGGGGATGGCTACGCGATTGAACCAGTTAATGGCGAAGTTGTTTCACCGATTGATGGCGAAATACTTACAATTTTCCCTACAAAACACGCGATTGGACTTAAAACAACAGATGGTTTAGAAGTCCTAGTTCACATGGGCTTAGACACTGTTGAATTAAAGGGTGCACCGTTTGATATTAAAGTTAAGCAGGGACAGAAGGTAAAACATGGTGATGTTTTAGCCAACGCTGATTTGCAAGCCATTAAAGATGCTGGTAAGAAGTCAACGATGATCGTCATTGTCACTAATATGCCGAATGTTGCTTACATGAAGTTTGCCGAATTAGATCGGTCCATAGCGGCCAATAACGAAGTAGTTAAAGTGACCGTTAAATAATAGCTTAGATGTTATCATCAAAAATTTTTAGAGATAGGAAATGGAGTGGGACAGAAGTCGGTTTTGGATTAGCTATAGTCGTGTTTGAAAAAACAGATTCCTGCGGTTAGCTACAACAGCCAAATCACCTTTGTCAAAGGTGATTTGGCTGTTTAGGCTGCGATTCGGACTTTGGTTCATCCTAGTCCGATCGACAACGTCAGTAATCCTCAGAATCTAATCGTTTTTTCAAACACTTCCATTAGGCACGTAAATCCAGACTTTTGGCGCACGTTCTAGAGCAATGTTCGAAAACAATAAGAGGCCAGGACTTTTTGTCCCGGCCTCTTTTTTGTGTTTTAAAGTTTAATTATTAGTTTTGGGTTAAAAAATGATTTTTTGGAATCTATTTTAAGCCATTGCTTTTTTGATATTATCCAGTGTTACTTGAGTAGTATCGATGAAGTTAATAGCCGCCTTATTTAGCATTTGCGGATCGCCAATACCAACAGAGACTTCACCAGCAGCGTTGATTCCTTGGATACCAGCCACAGCATCTTCTAAACCAATACACTGACTTGGATCAAGGTTCAGTAATTGTGCACCCTTAATGAAAATTTCTGGATCTGGTTTACCGTTCTTCAAGTTAGCTGGATCGACCGTTTTGGTAAAGTAGTCGCTTAAACCAATTTTAGCCAAAATTGTTGGTGCATTACGTGATGCTGAGGCAAGTGAAATACCGTAACCATTATCCCGTAAGCTCTTTAGAAAATCAGCCATACCAGGTAAAATATCTTTGGCTGTCATATTCTGAATGAGTTGAACGTAGTTAGTATTTTTTTCGGTTGCTAGGGCTTCTTTTTGTTCAGGAGTGTAGTCATTTTCTACACCACCTTTTTTCAAAATCAATTCAAGGGCATCCATCCGGCCAATACCTTTAACTGCGTCACCGATTCCGGGATAGTCGATGTTAAGCTTGGTAGCTAGTTGACCCCAAGCTTCAGCGTGGTACTTAGAAGTATCCGTTACAACACCATCTAGATCAAAAACAAAACCTTTAATGTCAGAAAATTTAACCATATTATTACCTCCTAGATTTGAAATTAAAGAATACCGAAATTTAGTTGTCGTTAACTGGTTTTTGGTAAGTAACTGTTGTTGCCTTACCCGCCGGTACTGCAATTTCTTTACCAGCGACGTAGATTTTAGTATCGTGATCAGCCGTGACGTTAATTAAATCATGAGTGATTTTGAAACTATATTGTGTTCCCCTGAAGAACTGTTTAAAGGCAATTGACTGCCAGTGGGAAGGTAGGTGTGGATTGACCTTAACCTGATCAGTTAATTGATCAACACCAGCGTAGTTACGCGTCTCCAGCAGTAAAGTGGCACCCATAACGCCCAAGTGAATTCCTTCGGCCGTAGTTCCACCCTGGATATCATAATAATCGGATAGCAACGCCTGTGAGAATAGCTTCCAAGACTGATCCATATTACCGTCGACTAGGCTTAAAACAGCGTACACGATCCGTGATAAAGTTGATCCGTGAGTTGTTCGGTCAAGGTAATACTCAATATTCTTAGTGAGGTATTCTTTTGGTAATTTGTAACCAAGGCCCTTAATGAGTTCATTTACACTATTGAAATCAAAGTTATAAAAGGCCATTAGTGTGTCAGCCTGTTTGGCAACTTGGTAAGCATCAGGATTGCGGCCCTCAGCCTTTAGAATCCGATCCATTCGCGAAATATCGCCGTACTTCTTGCGGTAATTCTCAAAGTTTAAGGTTGGCAACTTGAAGTAACCTTCAAATTGACCAATAATACCGTCTTCGTTAATATCAAGTTTGAGGTGATGACTAATCTTGTCCATTTTGGCAAAAAGTTTTTCGTCAAAACCAACCTTAGTCGTCACTTCCTTAAATGTGGCCGCGCTAATCGTATCTTTTCGTAACTCTTCAACGGTTTTAAACAGCCAGGCTACCATGATGTTAGTGTAGGCGTTATTGGTTAATCCTTCTTCGTCACTGTTAGGGTAACCTTCATGAAATTCATCAGGTCCCATGACTTTCTTGATTGTGTACCGCTTAGTTTTTTCGTTATAAATAGCCTTACTAATCCAAAAGCGTGAAATTTCAAGTAACATTTCTAGGCCATATTGGTTCATGAAGTCCACGTCATTAGTCATGTGGTAATACGTCCAAATGTTGTAAGCAACGGACAGCGAAACGTGACGCTGTAAGCGACTATTATCAGGATCCCAAGATTTGGTAATTGGATTTAGATGAACAAATTGAGATTGTTCATCACCGTACATCCCTGATTGCCAAGGATACATTGCACCCTTATAGCCTTCACTTGCAGCATACTTTTTAGCAGCACCAAGTCGATTGTAACGGTACATTAGTAATTGGCGAGCAAGCTTTGGGTAGTGTTGCGTGTAGTAAGGAATAACAAACATTTCGTCCCAAAAAACGTGACCACGGTAAGCCTCACCATGTAGTCCGCGGGCACCAACAGAGGCATCCAAATTTGGATTAGCGGTACTTGAAGCAGAAACAAACATGTGGAAGGTATTAACCCGGGTTAATTTCTGACTAGTAAGGTCGCCTTCGATTTGAATATCGGCGTTACTCCATAAACCCTGCCAAAATTGATTGCTGTTTTGTTCAGACGAATCAAAGCCGGCGTTTTGGAGCTCCTTAGTTGCGTGATCCATTAATGAGCCTTGGGTTTCCTGACTAGTGAACATAGCGACATTTTTTTCAAAAGTATACGTTTTATTCTGCTCGACGTCTAGGGTGATTGTTTGGGTGATGGCATCATCCGTATTGGTCACTGCTAAATGCCGGTTTGTATCAACACTAGAGCTGGTAAATTTAGTACCAACGATAAAATCAATGTTTGAGGTTTTTGTATGGCCAGCCAGATAAGCTTCTGCTCCAGCCGTACTCATTTCTGAAATATCAATGTGATGTTGATCAAAATTTTGGTAGCGTTCAACGTTGTCATTAGTAACACTACCGTCAATTTTCGAATAGACCTGCAGACTTCCAGAAAAGTTAATCGGTGTTAGTTGATACCGAATAGCGTATTGATGCCAGTTTTTCATATCAGCTACCTTGGTGGTCACAATGCGTAAAACATGGCCAGTTGCTAATTGGATCAACATAGTTGTACGTAGCTCGCCAGTATGTAGATCTAAGCTGCGGTAGATGTCCTGGACGTTTTCTTTGGTTACCGTGAAAGGACGCTGTTGGTCAACGCCAAAAGTTAAAAATTGAGCGTTAGGAAGGTTAACTAGATCTTCATTAACAACGTCACGGTCATTAATTTTAGTTGTATTTTGATTGTAGAATCCGGCAATGTAAGTACCAGGATAGTTGTCTTGATCGGCCGTGGCCTCAACGTAACTGCCACGTAAGCCAAAGAAGCCATTACCAATGGTTAACATTGATTCTTGGCCATAATTACGCTTACTAGTATACTGGCCGTAATAATCAAGGTGCCATTGGTTGTAGTCCTGTTTACGCGCAACGGCCTTTTCTAAGCCGACTGATTTAACAGTTTGTTGGCTGACAACCGGAATGTTCAGCATATTTGTCAGCGCCAGGCCAATATCGATTCGTTGGTGATTGATACCAACGATAGTGTCCGAAAATTCGTACTCTAAGGGATTTTCAATAACAGCAGCGTCAAATGAAATTCCAACTAAGCGTTCACGAATTTTTTCGAGATTTTCACCAATGGCCTGTTTCGGGTCGTAGGTAATGATGGCCTGCAGACTTTGATTATTGCGCGTATAGGTCAAGATAATTGCGTCGTCCGTAATTCGTAATGAAATAACTTTCATAATGTGACAAGCTCCTCCCCGCTTCTACTAAACGAAATGTGCAAGCGTTCCATATTCATGGTAACACTAATACACTATACTTCTATATTAGGTTGTGTGGGATTGTTTGGCAACTAATACGAAGCAGTTAGATTACAAAAAGGTAGTGGCTAGTTGAAAAAGTATTCAAACTCTGAGTGGGTTATCATATTTTTAAACCTGTAGTCCAGTTAAGTGAATTATTACTGGTGTTGAATTAACTAATTCAACCTCTTGTTCCCGGTAAAAAATATTAATTGGTTTGCCAACCAACAACGTAAAGGTAACTTCTTGCCGTTGAATGGCCACTTTAATCTGCCGTTTGTGGTATTTCACCTTGAAGCTAAGAAAGAGCCATTCAGAAGGAAATTGGGGGTCAAACGTTAGACCGTTAATTCCAGCGTGCATTCCAGCAAAACCGTAAATGAGTGATAACCACGTTCCCCCCATGTTGGCTGCATGAATGCCGTCCGCTGAGTTACCCTGAAGATCGGTTAAATCCATTAATGCCGTATCCATAAAGTAGTTGTAGGCCTTTTCTGGATTATGAATTCGATTAGCAAGAACACTAAAAATTGCCCGTGATAAAGAAGAATCGTGCGTTGTGATTTTTTCGTAGTAATCATAATCACGTTGCAATTGTGGCTCATCCTGGTCAAACGGAAATAGAAAATCACTCATCAGTGTATCTGCCTGTTTATTAACCCGGTAGCGGTATAAAACGAGTGGGTGGTAATGCAGTAATAGTGGGAAATTTTCCCGGGGTTCATTGGCAATGTCAAACACTGGTCGGTTCGGTGAACTGTCATCTTGCATCTTAATTTGTAGGTCATCATCGTAGGGTAAGTACATTTTATTAGCGGCCGTTTGAAAGGCGACGATTTCTTCCTCATTGACCCCTAAATCGGCTAATTTGGTCGGATTTTCTTTTTGTAGTTGCTTAGCGTACTTAACAGCGATAAATAAATTATTTTGCGCCATTCGGTTGGTGTAATAATTATTATCTACCAAAGCCGTATATTCATCCGGACCAGTGACGGCGTTAATCACGAATTTATTCTTCTGTTTACCCTGCTCACCGTAGTTGCCAAATGCCAACCAGAAACGGGCAGTACTAACAATCATTTCAAAACCATAATTTTCAAGAAAGTCCATATCTTGTGTAACCTGAATGTATAAGTCAGTCGCGTAGGCAATATCGGCGTTGATGTGAACTTGGGCGGTGCCAGCAGGGTAATAGGCGCTGGCTTCCTCACCATTAATCGTGCGCCAAGGATAAAGCACGCCATTTTCAATTCCCATTTCTCGAGCGTGTTGCCGTGCCTCATCTAAAATTGAAAAACGATAGGTCAGCAAGGCCTTCGCAATCTCTGGTTGCGTGTAGATGAAAAAGGGGAGCATGTACATTTCAGTATCCCAAAAATAATGGCCCTCATAACCAGGTCCAGTAACACCCTTAGCCGGAACATCAGTAACACTGTCCCGCCCGGCCGCCTGGTAAAGGTGAAATAAATTGAAACGAATTCCCCGTTGAAGTGTCGGATCGCCATCAATGACGATATCACTGTCTTGCCAAAAATGACGCATATGATTAGCTGAAGCTTCAAATAGTTTCGCAAAATTTTGTTCATGGAATCGTTCTAAAGTTTTCTTAATGTAAAAATCAGGACCCATTTCGACGGTCATTAATGCGTGAATATTTCCTAGGGAATAACCGAACGCAAACTGTTCCAACTTACCGGGTGTAAGATCCAATTGAACCTCATAACAGGGAATGTTATTTCGGGAAACCATTTTCATACGAGGATCGCTACCTAGATAATGAAACATCATTAAAATACCTAACTGACTCTTTTGGGTTTCAATGAGCATCGTAGGTGAGTCGGCAGGCATGTAGACTTGGCCCAAAGGATTGTGGCGTTGCGCCCGGCGAACGTCTTCATTACTATTGGGAATGCTTTGGTTGACGTAATTGTGCTGCTTTAGGAGCGTAACTTTACCACTAAAGTTTAATGCTCGAATTTCATAGCGAACAACGTATAGGTGATAATCACTTTGCGACATGAAAGACTGCAAAGTTAAAGTCAGCATCTTTTGTTTTGGCGTTGTAATTCGAAAGGTTTCAACTAAAAGTCCCGTTTCCATGTCCAAATTTTTATCGATTGTTTCAACCCGAAAAGGTGTTTGGTCTGAACGAACGCCATCAATTTCAAGGATTAAAAAGCGCGGATCAGGTAATTGGGCAATGGTTTGGTTGTTTCTGGGGTAACCAAAGTAACGCTCACCGTAAGTAATCGGACTTAGATCATAGAAACCATTAACAAATAAGCCAGGATTGCCCTCATAATGGTCACTGTTGCCCTGTAGGGGGTTACTTGCCCGAACCCCCATGTGACCATTTCCTAATGCGTAAATAGTCTCCGTAACGGGTTGTTCTTTATTTGTTAATTTTTGCAAATGGATTTGGTATTGATCGTCAATTGCCATGTCATTATTCTCCAATCATGACCTAAATTAAGAAGTAAAACGTCTCTATTTTATAACAAAAATTACAAGATAGAAATCGTTGTTATTCGGTGAGGTCTACACTTTAAATTATCACTAATCTAGCAAAATTATTCAAATAAAATAGATTGTTTGCTAAGGGTTAAGTGTTTTTGTTTAAAAATTGAATTATCGCGCGGTCAATTTTTGTTGCTAACGGCGATAGTTGCTCATCAGCGGCGTTACTGTCAGTAATTAGCGGAAGAGCACTAGTAATTAATTTGGTTTGCGGAGTTGACTGTGCCAACCAGTTTAGGCGCTGTTTACTATCTTGAATAAGTAACAGTGGTTTGGTAAGTAATTGGATACCCTTGGTACTGACATAAGCGCCATTTAAATCAATCGCTGCCGTTATAAAGTGTGAACGTTGTGCAAGCTCCAAGGCGACAGAACCAGCGAAGCCCATACCTAAAGTAATTACCTTAGAAAAATTGATGTGTTGGCGCAAAATTGTGCTATTAAGTTGTTGTGGCTGTTTAAGCAAATCAAGCGCGCTTAATGTCTCCTTTGTCCATTGTTTCGTCCAGTATCGTGTTATAGGTGTTTTATCGAGCAATTCTTGATAATGTGATTTTGTTGGTGCAATCGGGGTAAGTTCTTGTTGAATTTTGGATATCAGGGCAGCGTCTGGTTGTTTTAATGTTTTGTTAAGTAAATAAGTTGTCGTCTTTGGATGGCCAAGTTGGAAAACAATGTAACCTGCTTTTACCAATTGATCGATTAAGTGTAAATTGGTAAAAAGCGATTGGCCCAGTGATGGCTGTAATAAAATAAGTGGAAATTGACCGGGATGAACGGGCACATTTTCGCTAATCTGCTTAGCAATGTGTTGACTTGCGGGACTGGGCGCCAAAAGTGGCGCTATTTTAATTGGGTGACCTTGCTGGAGGGCAGGATAGAAACAATTCCAGGGTAATTCTTGTAACGGCATACCGGGTAATGCTGGCAGTCGGTAAATGGATTCGACATAGCCGCTGCGTATTATTTTTTTCAAAATTGCCCTCCAATCATATAAACTGAGTTGTGTTTGGAAACTACATTTAATCGTATTTATCTAACTAACTTAGTATAACTGGGTTTGAAAAAACGGCTTCTTGCGGCGATTGAGATGAACTTAGTCGGGGAAGAGGTTGAGAAAAAAGTCCTAGCCGCACTAATTCCGAGCATTACTCTAGAATGTGCGCCGAAAAGCTGGATCGACTTACGTTACACAGTAAACCCAAAACCGACTTTTACCCTACTCCTTAGTTTAGTACATTATTAATGATAATATCATATATTAATTACGGCTTATTTAATTGATAAAAAATTTCATTTTTTACTTGCAAAATTAAAGCCAAGTGGCGATAATAGCAAAATGTACAAATCTAGAATATTAGAAAAATAATTTCAAAAGATAGGAGTGGGACAAAAGTTGGTTTTGGTGTACGTTCTAGAGTGGTGTTCAGAATAGTAAACTTTTGTCCCAGCCTTTCCAATTTTAAAGAAGGAAGTGATAACGTGACAACGACTTACTTACGGCGTTCACGTGAAGCTGATTTACCAGCAATTATGACAATTATTAACGAGGCAAAGGCCTATTTAAAGGAACAGGGTGTCGATCAGTGGCAACATGGCTATCCTTATGAAGAAGATATGATTAATGATGTTAAAGCAGGATTGAACTATGTTTTGATTCGTGACGATGATATCGTTGGGACGGCCACTTTGCAGCAGGGTAGGGATGATAACTATAAAGTTATTGATCATGGCAGTTGGCAAGGGGCAGCGGATGCACAGTATACGTCAATTCACCGAATAGCAGTGTCGGCCAACTATCGTGGCCAACATTTATCGGAAACCATGATTACCAACCTATTGACCGTTTCGCTGGAACTTGGTTATACCGACGTTCGAATTGATACGCACCCAGAGAATAAGGGCATGCAACACGTGATTGTACAAAATGGTTTTACGTACCGCGGTATTATTTACATGCATGAACCAAAAGAAGAACGGTACGCTTACCAATTATTATTGAAATAAATTTAAGTTAGGAGTGGACCAAAAGTTGGTTTTGGTGCACGTTCTAGAGTAATACTCGAAAAAAATGGTTAGGACCTATGACGGAACATGTCATAGGTCTTTTTTTAATAAACGAAGTACGAGAAGCTGCTTTTTCAAACACGTTTGCACTAAATTAACCGGATAAACACGATTAAAAGTATTTTTCAAACACGATCTAGTTTACGGTCTTGACATTTTTAGAAAAAAGCAATTTAATGGATAAGTCCACTAATTATTAAAAAAACTTTTTTTAAAGAACGAACGAGGAGAGATTAACGTGGAATTATTTGAATTTAGCAAATACATTGCTTCAGTTTATCGGCAATCAAAAAATGATTTTAAACAACAAATTACGGAACTGGATGTTCGGGCAACTCAAAGTGATCTGTTGATGTTTATCCAAGATCATCCTGGCCTTACGCAGCGGCAAATTGCCCATAATATGACGCTTGATGCTAGTCTTCTGACCAAAGATATAAAGATCTTGATTGATCACGGCTGGGTACAACGAGAAGTTCACGCCAAAGATCGGCGGGCACGAGTGATTACATTAACTACTGCGGGTACTGCCCTTGCGCAGCGGCTACAAACAACGATGGGAAATTGGTGGGCTGATTTGTTTCGTAGTAATCCGGAGATTGATAGTGTGGTCTTAGGACAGCAACTTGAGTTGGTACGGAAAGCATTGGAGGAGAGATAAATTGATTAAAAAATGGGGAATCATTGATATTTTCAAGCATTTTGCTTGTTTAATATTTGGAATTGGCCTGATGTCGGCTAGCGTGGCTTTAGCCAAAATCGCGTTACTTGGTACGTCCCCAATTTCCAGTGTCCCTAACGTACTAAGTGAATTGACAAATTTGACGATTGGGCAGTGGACGATTATTTTCATGATCGTATTGATTGGACTAGAATGGGTCGCTTTACGGCAGTATTTTAGTTGGTTGAATGTTATTCAAATAATTCCTTCACTTTTCTTTGGTGTTATGATCGACTGGTTTGTAAAGTTCTTTAGTTTTATCAAATTACCAAATTACTGGGTACAACTTGGGATTACACTGCTTAGTATTATATTATTGGCAATTGGAGTCTTTTTTGAGGTTAATTCACGGACGCTAACGATGGCTGGCGAGGGGATTGCGGTTGCATTTGCGTTTGCTAAAAAAATGGCCTTCTCACGCATGAAGATTCGTACTGATATTGCCATGGTAATTGCCGCGCTACTCATCAGTTTAGTTTTTAGTCATCAATTAATTGGCGTTCGGGAAGGTACGGTGTTGTCGGCACTTTTATCTGGCCGACTCGTTGGTCTAATTGAACGGTATTTTCCCAGACTAACTAACTGGGTGCAGGGTACGGACGAACAAAGCCGTCTCAAAAATCAGGTACGTGAATAGTTTTTTTGAAGTTGCTATGGGTGAGCTAGGTTATTATGAAATTACACTTTTATTAATTTGGTAATGCTACGGCAAATTAAAACAATAAACGTGTTAAACTCGTTCATATACTATTACGCGTGGTGCTAGTTCGTCACAAAATTAAAAAATCCTAAATTATAGACTAAAATTGCCAGTTCAATTTTTAGTTGAAAG
>NZ_RHNQ01000058.1 GCF_003946275.1 Loigolactobacillus backii | reverse complement strand
GTGAGCTCTTTTTCTGCACAAAAATCCTGTTAATAGTTTACCATTTGTAAACTATCAACAGGAAAAAGTATAGAGCCAGAATATAACAGGCAACTTTTTGTTCTTCGAATAAACTCTTAAAATCAGAGTAATCTTCCTTTAATGGGTACGCACGAAATGGATCGGCAAACGGTTCAATCACTAAGGCCTTACGATCAATTTTACCGACTAAATTTTCGGCAGAAGAACGTTTTGTGGCCAACGTTACGCCTAAGGTAGCGGCCAGAATTGGGTCAGAAACTTTAATAACTGGTGGTAGACTATCATCCTTCATGATCCAGAAAATGGCATTAATTGGAGCACTTTCTTTATCTACCCGGTTAGTAGAGGCATAACGTGATTTAACTGTTCGACCATTACCATTTCGTAGATCTTCGGTAACCAACGTTTTTTGACCCGCCGTATTTAAGGTGACCCCAACGTTCATCAAGGTCATAAAATACTCGGTTTCGGCTGTACCGGAGGGATAATCATTCGTTTTATCGAAGTAGGCCGGTTCAAGCGCAACTGAGCTACCGTTCTTACGGGAAATAACAAAGGCATCATCGTGCAAGACAGTCGTTTTAAAACGGCCACCATGTTTTGCGTGGGTCAAAGTTGATTTGCCGGAACCAGAAAGGCCAAACATCGCGTAAACTTGGTCAGGTCGATCAGTAAAGTGAAACGCTTTTTCACCACCATGACAAGCAACATAGCCATTACGGTGAGCAGTTGCCCAGGCCAAAGTAAGTGTGGCCTTTTTTAATTCACCAAAATAACGTAACCCTAGGATAATGGCAACGTTATGTTGCGGGTCAAAAAGTGCAAGTCCATTTGGAAAATCAGGGTGCTGAAAGTCAGGGTTGGCGTAAATGAAAATATCACCCTCGTTGTAAGCTGTCGAGGCCTGATAGTGTTTTGCGTAATGTTGATTAATGGCTTGAAAATTTAATAAGTAAGAAAGTAAATTATTTTCAAATCCTTTTGGAATCGCTAAGTGGGCTTTTAACATAAAATCTTCATCCAGGCCGACAACCACGCTGGTTTTGTAAAAAGTCTGCTTGGAGCCTTGGTAGATGGCCTCCCGAGCAATTTTGGCCATGACTGCAGTATCGACGCCGGAATGACCAAGAATACGGCGTGCGGCTGCTGTTCGTCCGACTATTTGGCCATTATTATCAACCAACATGACGGCATCGGCAGGTAATCCTAGTTCATCAGCATATTTAATTGGTAGGTCAGTGATGATTGTTTCCGGGGCATCGTGGGCAAGGTGGTAGGCAGTTGCAACATCATTGATGGCCGTAATGTTGTTTCCATAAAAGGTCGATTCAATCGTTGTCCGTAATTGTGAGAAGATTGGATTCGTTTTGCGAATAGTACTTTCATTGTACTGACCAACTGTACTCATAAGATCACTCCTGTTCTTGTATCCGTTTTCACAATTGTAGCACAATCTTCTTTTTATCGGTGTATTTTACATCGTGACTGGTTTAGCTTGGTTGGCTATGGCATAATGATGAATAAACTGGAGGCGGCTTAAAATGAATGAAACAATCACTTGGCGAATCATGTTTTATACGGCGACTTTTACGCGGAAGCAAGTCGAAACATTTGTGGCCGATTTGAAAAAGGAAACTAACTTTGGTGGCTACTCGATTGATCAAGTTACTTTTGATCGTGCGACCAGCGATTTACTTTATATAACTTTTCAATTTGAAGCCCAACAAAAATTGGATGATCCGTTAATTCATAAAATGGTAAAATATTTGTATGCGCGAGCGGTACACCCAGGGCATCTTGACACAAAACAATATTACCAAATTGTTAATCAGTCTAGCCAGAAATTAGGCATTGATTATTTCGCTTCTGGTGATAGACAGATGGATATTACGTTCTGGGGTACGGAGTAAATTAACTTATCCAGTTATCTTTTTATAAGATCATCCGCAAATGATTTAGTAATTTGGTGGCTGCTATTTTTAGGTGATAAAATGTTAGATGATTTTTTGGCAGGACGTTCAACCGTTGAAATTGCTCGTGATTTGTTGGGTAAAAAGATTTGTTATCAAACACCACAGGGAATAATTTCAGGTTATATTGTGGAAGATGAGGCTTACCTTGGTCAATGTGACCGTGCGGCTCACGCGTTTGGTGGGCACCGTTCGAAGAAGAACGAGGCCCTCTATTGGCCGGCGGGAACGATCTATATTTACACAATTTACGGACAGTTTTTATTGAATATCATTACGCAAAAGAAGGGAAACCCCCAAGGAATCTTAATTCGTGGGGTGGAACCGGATGCCGGTGTTGCGCAAATGCAACTGAACCGACATTGGCCGAAGCACTTGTACGATTTAACTAATGGACCGGGAAAATTAATGAGTGCGTTTGGCATTCAAAATTTGAACTTGAACTTAAATAATTATGTTAGTTCGCCGTTAACACTTGATGTAACGCACTATAAAAGGCCATTAGCGATTGCGGAAACGGGCCGCATTGGAATTAATGATAAGGGAGAGTGGCAAACGGCGCCATTGCGTTTTTATGTTGCGCACAATCCCTTTGTTTCGAGGATTACTAAGCGTGAAATGAATTTAGAAAATAATGGGTGGCAAAAATGAAAAAAGTAACCTTATTGGATGAATTGGCGGAGCAAGTGGCCGCTTTTGATGATGCAAACGCAACATTGGTTTTAAACTGGGATCAACAGCATCACGTTTTTGAAATTACGATTGATTTAATCGCACAGAACAAAGTGGCACAGACTATTTTAGATGCCACGGGAGTCAGTTCAACCGATAAAAAAATTGAGTTTGAAGATCAACTATTAATTTATGATACTAAGCGTTTAGATGGTGCGGCCTACCAAACTGATTATTTAGCAATGATTCCCTTTACTGGGAAGCAAGGGTTGGCCAAACAACAAGTTACGGCCATTTTTACTTACTTAGAAGAAGTCGTTGATAATGGGCTAAGTGATTTAATGACTTTCTTAAACGATGATGCGGTGCCGACATTTCAACTAAAGTGGGATAATGTGGCCTATCAGGCCCAAGTTGCGGCCAATGGTACAATTCAAGCTAGCGATTACTTACCATACCCGCGTTTTTAGATTAGATAGGGGAAAAGATAATGAAGTGGACAGAAGTAACAGTTAAGACCAGTAATGAAGCTGTTGAGGCCGTCGCCAATATTTTAATGGAGGCTGGCGCAACTGGCGTTCAAATAAATAATGCGGCCGATTTCAAACCAATCAGTGTTGGCAAGCACGGCGAGATTTTTGATCCAGCAAAATTACCACATATTCAGTCTGGTGCAGAGGTATCGGCCTATTATCCAGAGACCATTTTTTTGCCAGAATTATTACCCACTATCAAACAGCGTGTGCAGCAGTTACGCCAATATGGACTTGACGCCGGTGCGGGGACCTTAACCACTAGTGCCGTTGATGAGGGTGATTGGGCAACTGCTTGGAAAAAATATTATCATCCGGTTCGGGTGACGCGCTACTTAACGGTTGTACCGAGTTGGGAGAAATATCAGCCCCAACAGGCTCAGGAACAGGTTATTCGGCTAGATCCAGGGATGGCCTTTGGAACTGGAACCCACCCAACAACTAAGTTGACGCTGGAGGCACTTGAAGATAAGGTCCGCGGCGGTGAAACAATGCTTGATGTCGGTACTGGCTCAGGTGTTTTAAGTATTGCGGCCAAATTATTAGGGGTTAAGCAAGTCTTTGCCTACGATTTAGATGAGGTTGCCGTTACTTCCGCTAAAAGTAATTTGGCATTAAACCCAATTGCGGCGGATATTCAGGTAACTGCGAATGATTTATTACAGGGAATTAAACAAAAGGCAGATTTAATTGTGGCTAATATTTTGGCTGAAATCATTGTTCCACTGATTCCACAAGTTAAACCACTTTTAAGGGCCAACGGTTATTTTATTGTGTCCGGTATTATTGTGGACAAGGTAGCGATGATCCGGGAGGCAATGACTGCTAATGGTTTTATTGTTCGGCAACAGCGTAATGAAGGTGATTGGTTTGCTTTAATTGTTCAATTACAGGAGGATGACGCTTAATGCAACGGTATTTTATGACGGCTGACACGCCTCAATTAGGGCAAACGTTCACTTTGGATAGTGAGGCGGCTCATCACGTTATCCGTGTTATGCGAATGGTAGTTGGGGATAAAATTGAAGTTGTTTTTAATGAACAGGTTGCCTTTCAGGCCAAAATCAAGTTCGTTGATGGCAAACAAGTTACTGTGCAATTAGAGAAATCCTTGGTGAGTCAAAGTGAGCTACCTTGTACAGTAACAATTGTTTGCGGGGTTTCTAAAAAGGACAAGGCCGAATGGATTGTTCAAAAGGGAACCGAGATGGGCGCTAGTCAGTTTGTTTTTTTCATGAGCCAGTACGGGGTTGCAAAATGGGATGAAAAAAAACAACCTAAAAAGCAGGAACGGTTGGCCAAAATTGCTTTGGAAGCGGCACGACAATCACACCGCCTAAGTGTTCCCGAAGTGGTGATTTTACCTAATTTAAAGGCGGTTACGTTGTTAGCGAAAGATACAGGTATTGTTGCATACGAAGAGGCGGCCAAGCAAGGCGAAACGGCTCAATTGGTCAAGCAAGTTCAGCAAATGAAGACGGGACAACATTTAGTCGCCGTTTTTGGTCCTGAAGGTGGTTTGGCACCTGCAGAAGTCGCTTTGTTAGAAAATGCGGCGTTTGTTCCAGTTGGTTTGGGGCCTAGAATACTCCGTGCGGAAACAGCCCCGCTTTATTTATTGGCCGCTTTATCCGTTATTTGGGAATTACAGTAATAAATGGTAAAATCTACAGTATTATCTGAATATTAGAAAGTGGTTGAAGGCGGTTAGATTCTGCGCTGTAAATTAAGCGTTATTAGGGAGTGTTGGTCGGACCAAGGTAGATTTGGAGCCGAATCACGGTTAAGAGCACTAATAATCTCCCTGTTGCAGACGTTGGCCATTCGGGTCCTACTAATAAGTTGGTGCCTAGTAAGCGCAAGAATCCGCCTTTAAGACACATCTAAACTAATTTGGTTGCAGAATACTACAAAAAGATGGATTCAGATATTTTTACACTAAAGCGATCAGGTGAATACTAGTAAAAGTAACTTCTAATAAACATCCTAGTCAGAAAATCCAATGAATTGCGAGGCGCTATTTTGACAAAAATAAAACAAATTTTATTAATGCCAGTCACTAGTTACTTTTTAATTAGTTTATTGTTAACTTTTATTTTGCCACTAATTTCACGAGCACTACACATTAGTTCCGTGATTCGAATTGGGTGGGGATTTATAATTGTTAATGGGATTGCGGCCATTTTATTTGGTCTTCAAGTTGCTCGAAAAAAACGGCCAGCTTGGTTAATTTTGATTTTTCCATTTTTATTTACACTTGCAGTTTATTTTTTATACGGAAAATATGCTTATTGGTTCGCCCTAATTTATCTATGCCTTAGCTATTTGAGTTATGGGTTAAAAAAGCCAATCTCAGTTGCAAAATGACTGACCTTAGGTATAATTTAGGTGATTACTGAAAATATTGAGCACGTTGCGTTTTCACGTTATCGTGCTATTTTTGTATCAAAGTAAAAGGGGTGTGGCGGCTATGCCAAAAGATAAAGAATACTCTGCCGATGATATTATGGCGTTGGTTAAGACCTATATGAACTCAGAGCATGTCGCTTTCGTTAAACGGGCGCTTGATTTTGCTACCTACGTCCATCAAGAACAATTTCGGCAGTCCGGGGAGCCTTATATTATCCACCCAATTCAGGTTGCGGCCATTTTGGCTGAACTTGAGATGGATCCGGCAACCGTTGCCTCTGGGTTTTTACATGATGTTGTTGAGGACACAAACGTTACACTAGGCGATATTAAAGAGTTATTTGGTACTGATGTTGCTATTATTGTTGATGGTGTAACAAAATTAAGCAAAATCCAGTACGTTGCTCATAAAGATGCCTTAGCGGAAAATCACCGTAAAATGATTTTAGCGATGGCCAAAGATTTACGGGTAGTCATGGTTAAGTTAGCCGATCGGTTGCATAATATGCGAACATTACAGCATTTACGACCGGATAAACAGCGGCGCATTGCTAATGAGACGTTAGAGATATACGCATCTTTGGCCGATCGTTTAGGGATTAGTCAATTTAAGTGGGAATTAGAAGATATTTCATTGCGTTACCTTAATCCACAACAGTATTACCGAATTGTCCATTTGATGAATTCTAAGCGAACACAGCGGCAGGCCTACATCAACGAGGCTATCACGGAAATCAAGTCATCAATGACTGAGTTCAGTATCAAATACCAAATTTATGGACGGCCAAAACACATTTATTCGATCTATAAAAAAATGCGTGATAAGCACAAACAATTTGAAGAAATTTATGACTTACAGGCAATCCGGGTTATTGTTGATTCGATTAAAGATTGTTATGCCGTTTTAGGTGCCATTCACACTAAATGGAAGCCAATGCCTGGTCGCTTTAAGGACTATATTGCAATGCCTAAGGCCAATATGTACCAATCCATTCATACGACCGTTATTGGGCCTAAAGGTAAGCCGTTGGAAATTCAAATTCGAACAGAAGAAATGCACCAAGTTGCCGAATATGGTGTTGCAGCGCATTGGGCCTATAAAGAAGGCAAACAAGACGAAGTTAAATATGATTCAAATGGTAAGCGCATCGATATGTTCCGGGAGATTTTAGAGCTTGGGGATGAAACTTCTGATGCTGCCGATTTTATGGAGAGTGTTAAGGGTGACATTTTCTCTGACCGGGTTTATGTATTTACACCTAAGGGCGATGTTTACGAACTATCTAAGGGTTCTGGCCCGTTAGATTTTGCCTATACCATTCATACAGAAGTAGGTAATAAAACGATTGGCGCAAAGGTAAACGGCAAAATTGTGCCACTTAATTACCAACTTAAAAATGGGGATATTGTTGATATCTTAACTTCGCCTAATTCTACGCCCAGTCGTGATTGGATTAATTTAGTTAACACCAGTAAGGCCAGAAATAAGATTAAACGCTTTTTCAAACAAGCAGATAAGTCCGAAAATGTTGAAAAGGGCCGGGATATGCTGGAAAAGCAATTGGCCGAAATGGATTTTTTGCCAAAGGATTTCTTAAATCGCGAGACACTTGGTCAAATCCTAGATCGATTTAATTTTAGTACGGAAGAGGAGCTGCTGGCTGCTGTTGGTTATGGTGAACTTTCGCCGTTGGCGGTCAGTAACCGTTTAACTGAAAAGGCGCGTAAGGCACGGGAAAAAGTAGCTCAGGATCAGCAGGCCAAAGCTGTTTTGAATTCGGATGCCAAACCGACCAATCAACAGGCCAAGACTAAAACTAAAGAACAACCCCTAAAAATTAAGCATGAAGGTGGTGTTGTTATTCAAGGGGTCGATAATTTATTGGTTCACTTGAGTAAGTGCTGTAATCCCGTTCCTGGTGATCCAATTGTGGGGTACGTGACCAAGGGACGTGGCGTTTCGATTCACCGAACCGACTGTCCTAATGTGCAAAATGCCCAAGATGCTGAAAATCGTTTAATTGAGGTTGAGTGGGAAGATACGGGGGCCAAGGGTGTTAGTTATGATACTAATTTGGAAATTTATGGCTATAATCGTTCAGGCCTGCTCAACGATGTTTTACAGAATTTAAATTCACAAACTAAAAACCTAACCTCAGTTAGTGGCAAGGTTGACCATGATAACATGGCAACCATCCACGTGACCGTTGCGATTACAAATTTGGCACATCTAACCCGGCTGATTGATAGCATCAAAAATATTCCTGATGTTTATAGTGTTAGACGGGCCAGCGAATAAGAGTAGTGATGAAACAAATGGTGGTACTCTTAAAAAATCACGCTTAATTAATAAAGAACACCAAACAATTTAGTTTTGGGGTATCCGCAATAAAATAGGATTTAAACAGAGCTTTTTTAAAAGTGATCCGCAAACGTAACTGATTTCCTCGTCAGAATTTGGTACGATGAAGGAGTGCCTTTGAAATAGCTCTTTTTTTAGTGGCTCAAATTTAAGAAACTTACCAGGGGGAATTTTTAATGCGTGTCGTTTTACAGCGCGTTCGTTCGGCACAGGTGACAATTGAACGGCAAGTCGTTGGGGCCATCAAACGTGGTTATTTAGTGTTGGTTGCTTTTTCCGATGCAGATCAGCAGGCCGATTTAGATTATTTAGTTCATAAAATTATTAAATTACGTGTTTTTGAAGATGAGCAGGGTAAAATGAATTGCTCACTAGAACAAGTTGGCGGCGCGATCTTGTCGGTTTCGCAGTTTACGCTTTATGCGGATACCAAAAAGGGTAACCGGCCGAGCTTTCAAGGTGCTGGTGATCCAGCGCGTTCAAAGATGTTATACCGGAAATTTAATCAAGCCTTAGCCCAATCGGTTCCCGTTGAAACGGGAGAGTTTGGTGCTGATATGCAGGTCGAATTGGTTAATGATGGCCCGGTGACTATTTTATTTGATACTGAGAATAAATGAACTGGCAGTGGTTAAAGTGTGTTTTTAACTCATCCGGCGTAAAATGTTTCTGCAAGAACGTATTTCTAAAAACGATTTTCTAGTGTTCTTTTAAATATTTAAAAAAAGCGCTTAATTAGTTAATTTTACCGTTAGTCAATTAAAAAGATATTTACAGAAAATTTAAAAAACGTTATGCTAGTTCTAGACTTTTGAAGGAGTGGTTTAACTGATGTTAGATTCTGTCATTTGGGACTTTGATGGTACTTTATACGATACATACCCAATTATTTTAAAATCATTACAAAAAACACTTCAGGAATTTAATATTCAGGTTGAAGATGGCGAACTTTATCGTCTGATTAAAGTTCGTTCGGTTCACTATGCAATTCAACATTTTAGCGAATTAAAGGGTTTGTCTAATGAACAGGTCAAGGCGCGGTATCATGAAATTGAGGAAGACCGGCAGCTTGAGCCAAAGCCACTTAAGGGTGCACTGGAAACTTGTCAGGCAGTGATCGATAAAGGTGGCCGCAATTTTTTGTTAACACACCGTGATCGCGGAGCAATTCGTTTTCTTGAACATGACGGCTTGGCTGAATTATTCACTGATTTTGTTACCAGTGATCAACACTTTAAGCGTAAGCCGGACCCAGAGTCATTAATATATTTAATTAGTCGTTATCAATTAAAGGCGGCAAATACGATTATGGTTGGTGATCGGCCATTAGATGTTGAGGCCGGCTTAAATGCTGGCGTTAAAGCCTGCTTTTATGATATTGATGCTTTTCATGGCGTCAGTAACGCAACAATTACAATTGATCAATTGACTGATTTGATACCTTACATTGGTTAAACGGTTAATTAAGACTACAAATTGGCAAAAGGGATATGTTATAATCACCTAGGTTTATTGCATGAATCTGGAGGCAGACTTTTGAATGAAGTAGATGAAGAAAATCAAGGTTGGCTAGCAGTTTTTAAGATTGCGTTGCCACTTTGTTTAAGCTATATTCCGATCGGGTTAGCGTGTGGTATTTTACTACATTCTTCCGGTTTCAATATTCTTTTGACTGGGCTTGTTTCAATTCTTGTTTTTTCAGGAGGTGCCCAGTTTTTAATCGCCTCAATGTTGGCGATTCACGCACCTTTATTACAAGTACTTCTAATGTTACTTTTTCTGGAACTTCGCTATGCCTTACTTTCGGCTAGTTTATCGCCCTTTATGAAAAAAGAATCACTGGGATTTTTAGTGTACTTTGCAAGTTCAATGAATGATGAAAATTATGCGATTAATTACCTTAAGTTTGCAACTGATAAGAATTGGAATGGGCATAAGGCAGTAATGGTTAATCATTACTCAATGCTTTTTTGGACCGTTAGTAATATGATTGGCTCGACAATTGGTAATTTAATCCACTTTGACGTTAATATTGTTAATTTTACTTTAACTGCACTATTTGGTTACATGATGGTTATGCAAGTTAAAAACTGGCTATCGATTGGTGTCGCTGCTTTATCAGGGATGTTATCGGTTTGGTTGATGATTGTCCTTAAAAGTACAATGGGCTTGGTAATTGCCACCCTAATTGCTTCTTTTGTTGGTTTTCTGATTGAACATAGTTTAGAGGGGCATAAGCACGCCTTCTTATTGCGTGGACTGCATCTTCACCGAAGAAAGGGTCAATTTACGGATGTAAAGGAGACGAGCGACAACCATGAGGACTAACGGTGACTATTTATTACTGATTATTTTAGCGGCGATTGTTGCTTTTATTCCGCGAGTTGTACCATTACTTTACTTTACCAAGCGTAAAATTCCGGCCTGGTTTGATGAATGGATGAAGTACATTCCAGTCGCCTTGTTTACTGCTTTAATAGCAAAAGATGTGTTTGTTACTTCTACATACACGTTTAACGTTAATAGTGCCGCGGAGGTTATTTCAACCTTGTTGGTTTTTTTGATTGCGGCACGAACAAAATCAATGGGGATCACGGTAATTGCCGGACTGATCTCAATTCTAATTTTTTCGTACGTTTTGTAGTAGGACTGCAAAATTATGATATTTTGGTTGTGAAGCATTAATTCTAATACAATCTAGCAAAAGAGGCCCGGACAAAAGTCCTAGCCTCTTTTTGATTCTGAACATTACTTTAGAACGTGAACTAAGACTTGTGTCCCACTCCAATTCTTTGAACTCATTTATTGCTTGAAATAATGACTGAGGCCTTGATAAACATCTGTTGCTACTTGTTTTTGATAGGCCTTTTCTTGAATTTCACGATAATCATGTTTGTTATTAATGTAGCCTAGCTCTAACAAGACGGCAGGGCGGGTATTATCCCGTAAGACTAGAAAATTACCAAAATCGGTGCCACGGTTGTTAAGTGGTAGTTGTTTTAATTGTTGATCAAGTGCCTTAGCAAGGGCCAAATCCTTTTTCTTTTTGTAGTAGTAAGTTGTTGTACCGCTACCAGTATTTGCAGTCTCGCTAGAATCAAAGTGAATACTGATAAAAGCATCAGCGTGCACCCGTTTAGCAATTGCTGGTCGTGGGGATAGGCCGACGTACTTATCTTTGTTTCGGGTTAAGATAACGCGGGCCCCGGCCGATCTTAGCCGAGCCGCAATCGCCTTAGCGGTGGCCAACGTAAATGTTTTTTCATAAGTCTTTTTTAACGAGATAGCACCAGAGTCACGGCCACCATGCCCGGGATCGAGAACAATCGTTGCCTCGGATAGATTTGTTGCATTGTTAGGAGTTGTGCTATTAAGATTGACTAGCCAATTTGCGATGTAACCCGTTTGTCCTGCTGCTGTTTTGACCTTGTACCAATCGCCATCCGTGGCAATATAGGTTAAATTAGCCTGTTTTTTAAGGGTTGCTATGATCTGGTGGTTAATTGCCGGGCCAGTCCGTAACTTTGCTTGATCAGAGCGAACGGTCATCGTTTTGATTGTTGGATCGACAGTTTGGGTTTGCTGGTTGTTGTTTTGTTGGGTGATGGTGTGACTTGGTAACCAAGCAACCGTATTTTTAAAAATGATCTGGGACCAAGCACCTTGTTGGTAAATAATCGTGACGGGAGTATTGGCTGTCATCGTACCTAATATTTGACTAGAACTATCGGGGTGTTCACGGGCATAGATCGTTTCATTCATTGTGCCTTTTTGATTGGCAGCCGAACTCACTTCACTGTTATTAACCAACCAGCTTGCTACCCAACCAATTTTGTCACTTGCTAGGCGAACCTGGTACCAACCGTTTTTAGTTGTTATAATATGAATCTTGGCACCGTGTTTTAATTGAGTCATGGTGTCATAGGCCAAACCCGGTCCCATCCGGACGTTCACGCGGCTTGCCTGAACGGTTATCGTTTTACTTGCAGCGGTTACCGATTGATTAACCAGTAAAATTAAGGTGACACAGGCTAATAGTAGAATTATGCAGTGTACGAATCGTCTTAGCATTCTTGTGTCACCTTCCGAATTGATTTATAGCCATTATAACAAATAAACACGATAATGGGTTATGACTTAAATTTACTGGCAACAAATACTGAAAACAAACTTGACTTTCAAAACAATATTCGGTAACGTAAAAACTGAATTATAAAGGCCAATGAGGAAGATAAATTCGTTCAGAACTTTTTACAGAAAAGTGGGTTTGCTGAAAGCCACTAAAAGTTAGCACTAATTTGACACTTCTTAGGTTAGACGTCAGTCTCGCGACCCAGCGATATGGGGTAAGTTATATTTAAGGTGGTACCGTGCTAATTCAGCACCCTTGTCAAAGCGACAGGGGTGTTTTTTCGTTTCCACCAGGAAAAGATGCCTGAATGTCGTTAAGTGCGCACAGTGAGCATTATATCGAGTTTGAGTGTTACGTGGAGAATAGACTCAGGCGTGGTGGCTTAGCTGTAGTTAGGCACGTGAACCTAAACCTTTGGTGCACGTTATAGAGTAATGCTCGGAATAGTAGAGGGTTAGAACTTTTGTCCCAGCCGCAAAATTTCCGGGCTAAATAGTTTAACTAGTTCACGCCAAACGCTAGAAGAATAATGAGTTAGCGGATCCGTACGCAATAAAGTGAAAATAATAAGGAGGAATTCGAAAAAATGGCATACCAACGACCAAAGGGAACCGCCGATATTTTACCAGGCGAGTCTGAAAAATGGCAGTACGTTGAACAAACAGCGCGGGATGTTTTTAAGGCTTACCAATTTAAAGAAATTCGAACGCCAATGTTTGAAAATTTTGATGTTTTTTCCCGTTCCGTAGGCGATACTTCAGATATTGTCACAAAAGAAATGTATGATTTCTTCGATAAAGGTGATCGTCACATTGTTTTACGACCAGAGGGAACAGCAGGTGTTGTTCGGGCTTACGTTGAAAATAAGCTTTACGGACCTGAACATCAAAAGCCGGTTAAGGTTTACTATATGGGACCAATGTTCCGTTATGAACGGCCCCAATCTGGACGTATGCGTGAATTTCACCAACTTGGTGTAGAAGCTTTTGGGAGTGAAAGCCCGGCCATTGATGTTGAAACAATTGCCATGGCGCTACAATTATTGAAACAATTTGGTTTGAAGGATTTAAAGCTAGTGATCAATACGTTAGGGGATTTGGAAACTAGACAAGCATACCGCCAGGCATTAATTGACTTTTTAGAACCACATTTTGCCGAACTTAGTGCTGATTCCAAAGAACGTTTGCACAAAAACCCACTACGCGTTTTAGACAGCAAGGATAAGCATGATCAAGAAATTGTCAAGGACGCCCCATCTATTTTGGATTACCTTGATGAGACTTCAACTGCTCACTTTACTACTGTTAAGCAAATGCTGGAGTCACTTGGCATTGACTATGAAATTGATGCAAATATGGTGCGCGGGCTTGATTATTATAACCACACAATCTTTGAAATTATGTCGAATTCTAAGGCCTTTGGCGGTAATTACATGACAGTTTGTGCAGGCGGTCGCTACAATGGTCTAGTGAGTGAATTAGGTGGCCCTGATGCTCCAGGGTTTGGCTTTGGCCTGGGAGTTGAACGGCTGCTGCTAATTATGGCGGCTGATGAGGTACCGTTACCAGTTGATGACCAATTGGATGTTTACTTGGTTGGAATTGGTGCTGCTGCTGCTCCGGCGACCTTAAAATTAATTCAGGCAATTCGTGGAGCAGGTTTCTCTGCTGAACGTGATTATTTAGACCGTAAACCTAAGGCCCAGTTTAAAACGGCCAACCGCTTAAATGCCAAAGTCGTTATTACGGTTGGTGACAGCGAATTAGCGGCTAAGGCTGCCAACTTAAAAAATATGGCAACGGGGGAAGAAACCACCGTTCCATTTACAGAAATTGAATCAGATTTTAAAGCTATTTTTAAGACCGCAGTTAAATAAGAGGAGTGAATTGGTAGTGGATAAACGAACAACGTACGCTGGTTTAGTTGATGAGGCCTTTGTTGGCCAGGAAGTTACTTTGATGGGTTGGGTTCAAAAACGCCGTAATCTCGGTAATTTGATTTTTATTGATTTGCGTGATCGCGAAGGTATCGTGCAGTTAGTCTATAGTCAGGAATTCGATCATGATGCGTGGGCAGTAGCTGATAGTATGCGCTCTGAATACGTTATTGAGGCCAAGGGCAAGGTTGTTAAACGTGCTGACGACGCAATCAATCCTTCTATGAAGACGGGGAAGGTTGAAGTCGAAATTCATGACACAGAAATTCTGAATAAGGCTAAAACGCCACCATTTTATATTGAGGATAATATTAATGTTTCGGCCGATTTACGTTTGCAATACCGGTACCTTGATTTACGGCGACCAGAAATGCAGAAGGGTTTACGGATCCGGAATAGTATCACTAAGGCGGCTCATCGTTATTTAGATAATAATGGTTTCTTAGATATTGAAACACCTGATTTAACTAAATCAACACCTGAGGGGGCCCGGGATTATTTGGTACCTTCACGTGTTTATCCTGGTCATTTTTACGCTTTACCACAGTCGCCGCAATTATTTAAACAGTTATTAATGGGTGCCGGTTTTGATCGTTATTATCAATTGGCCCGTTGTTTCCGGGATGAGGATTTACGTGGTGATCGGCAACCAGAATTTACGCAAATTGATATGGAGACTAGCTTTTTAAGTGCGGAAGAGATTCAAAGTTTAACTGAGGGTTTGCTGAAGGAAGTTATGCAAGAAACCAAAGGTATTGAGATTAAAACACCAATTCCACGGATTACTTGGAACGAGGCCCAGGCTCGCTTTGGTTCAGACAAACCGGATATGCGTTTTGGAATGGAATTACAAGATTTATCGGATTTAATGAAGGATACTGATTTTAAGGTTTTCAGTAACGCAATCGCAGCTGGCGGTCAGGTTAAAGCAATTTGCGTCCCTGGTGCGGCTGAAAAATATTCACGTAAGGATATTGATAAGATTCAAGATTACGTTAAGCGTTTTGGTGCTCAGGGATTGGCTTGGTTGAAAGTAACCGAAGATAGCTACAGCGGCCCAATTGCAAAATTCTTTAAAGAACAAGCAACTGAAATTAATGAACGGCTGGGTGCTAAAACAGGGGACCTAATTCTATTTGCGGCCGATCGTAAAAAAGTTGTTGCCGATACATTGGGTTATTTGCGAACCTTCTTTGCCCATGAGCTTGATCTAATTGATGAATCGAAGTACGCCTTTATCTGGGTGGTTGATTGGCCACTGTTTGAATATGATGAAGGAATTCACCGTTGGACGGCCGCACATCATCCATTCACAATGCCTAACGAAGAAGATATTCATTATTTAAACGAGGGTGAGGATCCGCATCAGGCCCACGCCCAGAGCTATGATATTGTCTTAAATGGCTATGAACTTGGTGGTGGTTCAATTCGTATTCATAACCGCGATCTTCAAGAAAAGATGTTGCGTGCATTGAACTTTACTAAAGAACAAGCACAAGAACGCTTTGGTTTCTTGCTGAATGCCTTAGAATACGGTTTTCCACCACATGGCGGCCTAGCTATTGGCTTAGATCGTTTCGCAATGTTACTGTCAGGCCGTGATAATATTCGCGACGTCATTGCCTTTCCTAAGAATTCTAAGGCCGGGGATCCGTTGACCAACGCGCCGGGCAAGGTTTCGACGAAGCAATTATTAGATCTTGATCTTAGTGTTTACGATCAAAATAAAGAATAAAAAAGCTGATAGTTTAGTGCGTATTTAAAAAATAGAATCTATTCTCAAAATCTATGTTTACATTAAGTTAGTCAGGTAAATACTTTTGTTAGTATTCTCCCGACTAACCTGGTGTAAAAGTATTTGAAAGAGCAGGCCCTTGCGATTGCCATAGTTGAATGGTCATCGTATGAAGCATCAAGATTATTAGCGTATTTGGCCGCAATTCGGATTTCGGTTTATTTTAGTCCGATCGACAACGCTAGTAAGGTTTAGAATCTGGGCGCTTTTCCAAACACTTCTTAGATCGAGTTAAAAATAAGGACAGTCCACAATTAGCCTTAAAAAGGGTGTTGGGGGCTGTTTTTCTTGTCTATTACTATATGCTTATTTATGGCATTAGTTGTTGTTTCGTAAGCAGTAAATAATCGACCGTTTAAAAAAGGCAAACCGGCTTCTCGAAATTGAGAAATCGGTTTGTCTTTTACAT